>JAAZGH010000124.1 GCA_012511325.1 Clostridiales bacterium
AGAACGTGGATTTGCAGACAGACAGTACAATGAATTAGGTGACAGATATTGGCCGGATTCCGGCGCAGCCGGTGGTATTGCCGCAAATGATAATTGGCCTGATTATCCGGATAATTTAAGGCGGTCGGCCGGTCGTGAGTCTGCTCCGGAGCCTGATTCGGCAGAACAGGTCAAATATTATCTGCCTCAGGGCGATTTGCGTGAAAGTGCGGGAGATCATGATCGAGCCAATATAGACTATCCTATGTACCGATCGCAATTGTCCGGCAATTCTGCAAGTTCGGAGAGCTTATCCGCAGAGCCCGGAAGCGGACAACCGGTCGCGATTAAAAAAGATATATCAACTCAGAAGGATACAGGCCGGGAAAAACAATCAAAAAGTGGTGCAGAGCCAGGCGTCGAGCCGGACTATGGCCGTAGCAATTGGCAGGATCGCAGTAACGGCTTCGTGACAAAAGGCGTCAAAGATGTCGGGACTAAAGGCGAGCAACTATCCTTATTTGCGGAGTATAAGCCTTTCCCTCTGAGTCTCCTGAATGCAGATAGATATAGCAAGCCTACCAGAGAAAATGTTAAGACCATTAAAGAAATGAGCCGAAAGCTTGAAGATACCTTACAGAGCTTTGGCGTTGAAGCAAAAGTTACTAATTATACGAGCGGTCCCACCTTAACCCGTTTTGAGCTTACACCGGGCCTGGGTGTTAAGGTGAGCAGAATTGTTAGTCTCAGTGATGACATTGCACTTAATTTAGCAGCCTATGGTGTAAGAATAGAAGCGCCGATCCCGGGCAAATCAGCAATTGGGATTGAAATCCCGAATCGGCAAACTCAGCCAGTGCTCTTACGTGGCATTCTTGAAGAACCAAGCTTTAAGATCCAATGTCAGTCTGCCCCTCTCTTATCTGTTATTGGCAGAGATGTATCCGGGCAACCGATTTATTGCGATATTGCCAAAATGCCGCATTTGTTAATTGCCGGAGCTACCGGATCCGGTAAGTCTGTCTGCATTAATTCTATATTAATCAGTTTACTCAACCACTCCTCACCTCAAAATCTGCGCTTGCTGCTGATTGATCCCAAAGTTGTCGAGTTGAGCGTATACAATGGGATTCCTCATCTTTTGCAACCGGTAGTAACTGATCCCAAGAAAGCATTTGGGGTCCTCAACTGGGCCGTAATGGAAATGGATCGCCGTTATAATTTATTTGCGGAGCGACAAGTTAGAGATATCCAATCGTATAATGAAGTAATTAAACACTTTGCAGATGAAGAGCCGGAATATTTGCCTCTGGTTTTAATAGTGATAGATGAATTGGCTGACCTGATGGCGACAACATCTAATGAAGTTGAAGATGCCATTCAAAGGCTGATGGCGAAGGCAAGAGCTGCCGGTATCCACGTCATTATCGCAACTCAAAGACCCTCGGTAGATGTAATTACAGGCGTTATCAAGGCCAATATTCCATCGCGCATCGCCTTCAGTGTAGCGTCACAGGTGGATTCCAGAACTATCCTCGACACCGGGGGAGCCGAGAAACTATTAGGTAAAGGAGATTTGCTATACTTCCCGCAGAGCGCTCCTAAAGCAATGCGCGGACAAGGTGCATTTGTTACAGATGCGGAAGTTGAGAATGTACTTAATCACATCAGAAGTCTGTACGGTGACAATTATGATCCGTCAGTTGCTGAAGCTATTGCTAATCCCAGTTCAGTAGGGGCGACCGCGGAACGTGATGCCGGCGAGGAGCAAGATGAGTTGTTCGATGATGCTCTGAGGCTGGTGGTTGAGACGGGCTATGCCTCGATCTCGCTTTTGCAAAGACGGCTGACGATCGGGTATCCACGCGCTGCTCGTCTGGTCGACAGATTGCACGATTGCGGATATATCGGACCTTTTGATGGGAGCAAACCCAGAAAGGTGCTGATCTCCATGGAGCAATATTTAGCAATGCGCGAAGGGGAAAATATCTAATTGTAGCCTATTATCTGTTGAACTAATATTTGAGGCGGTGAAAATTATGGCCATTATAATTGATGGAGCAAAGCTGGCACAGGAAATCCGGACAGAAATCAAGAATGAAGTTAAAAAACTGATAATAAATAACAAAAGAGCTCCCGGACTGGCGGTGATTCAGATCGGTGCAGATCCCGCTTCAACAATTTATGTCAGAAATAAGATTAAAGCCTGTGCGGAGGTCGGAGTGGAGTCTTTTGGTTTTACTCTGCAAAATACGGCCACTGAACAGGAAGTATTAAGTTTGATTTCTGATCTCAATGCAGATTCCAGAATTGACGGGATACTTTGTCAGCTTCCTCTGCCGGTGCATATTGATCAAAATAAAATTATATTTGCTATTGCCCCCGATAAGGATGTTGACGGTTTTCATCCCTATAATGTCGGTTTGTTATCGATGGGCAATCCGAATGCATTGGTTGCCTGTACGCCTCAAGGTTGTATTAAAATGCTTAAGGCATACGGCATCCCCACTCGTGGCAAGAGAGCAGTTGTCGTTGGACGCAGTAATATCGTTGGCAGACCAATGGCATTATTATTGCTCGGTTTGGACTGTACTGTAACCATCACGCATTCACATACCCCTGCCGAAGATTTGCCGGCCATCTGTCGTGAAGCCGACATTCTGGTAGCGGCAACCGGCAAGGCTGGTCTTATCACTCCGGAGTTTGTTAATAGCGATCAGGTTATACTGGATGTAGGAATTTCTCGCACGACAAATGGGAAAATTGTTGGCGATGTAGACTTCACGGCTGTTGAGCCAATCGTAAAGGCAATCACTCCTGTACCAGGCGGAGTTGGCCCGGTAACGATTGCCATGCTATTGAAGAATACTCTCGCTTCATATCGGAGACGGATGGCTGATTAGTGGATCATCTAACGACGCAGGAGCTCGAGTCTGAGCAACAGATCTATAGTGCTGAGATTATTTCTATCGGCACGGAATTACTATTAGGGCAGACAGTTAATACCAATGCCCGCGATTTAGCCTGTGAACTTTCCGAATTAGGTATTAGCAATTACTATCAAGCTGTAGTTGGCGACAATCCGGTACGGATGGAGGCAGTAATAAAACAGGGATTAGGACGCAGCGATCTTGTCATTACGACCGGCGGTTTGGGTCCTACCGAAGATGACATTACAATGGAAGTGTGCGCTAAAATTGCCGGCACTGAACTGGTTTTCAATCCTGAAGCTGAGAAGTGGATTAGAGATCGCATTGTCAGCCATCACTATGTATTAACCAGCAATAATTGGAAGCAGGCGATGCTGCCTAAGGCAGCAAAAATTCTCTTCAATGCAGTCGGCACTGCACCGGGTGCCTTATTTCAATTTGACTATGCAGGGAAAAGTCGTTTTTTGGCAGTTTTACCAGGTCCTCCTCTGGAAATGAACACCATGTTTGAAAGGGAATTGAAACCTTGGTTACGCACTAAGACCAGTCGGAGCCTGCAACATATATACATTCGCACTACCGGCTTGGGTGAAAGTCGTCTGACCTCAATGATTTCAGATATTATTCACGAACAGAGTACAGTATCAATCGCACCCTATGCCGAGGATGGAGAAGTGGTTTTACGACTCAGTGTGATGGCTTCATCCGATCAGACTAGTGAAGAACTGAAGGAAATCTTCCAGCCGGTGCTTAATCAAATTAGAAACAGGTTAGGGGAGTATATTTACTCAGTTGAGAATAAGACTCTGCCGCAAATTGTTGTGGAGCACCTTTCTGCTCAAAATGCCAAAGTCAGTTTTGCAGAATCATGCACTGCCGGGCTTTTGAGTGCTGAACTGGCTAGTGCTCCCGGAGCTTCTAATGTGTTTTCAGGTTCCATAATCGTCTATGCCAATGAACTCAAGAAATCTTTACTTGGCGTTTCCGCTGAAATCCTGCAGTCCGATGGCGCTGTCAGTGAGGAGTGTGCAATCGCCATGGCTAAGGGGATACGCTCTTTATTGCAGACTGACTATGCGGTATCTGTGACCGGTATTGCCGGCCCTGAAGGAGGTACAGCCGTCAAACCCGTGGGGACTGTCTGGATTGGTCTGTCTGAGTGTTCGGGCACATTCGCCCGTCATTTTATACTAAGAGGAGGCCGTAACCGAATTCGCAGAATCGCAGCACTGAATGCGCTTGATCTTCTACGCAGACAGATATCTGCAGAATAAGGGACAAGAGTAATGAGCAGAAGAAGCCTGTCAAAAGATCTGTCCTTAGTGACAATTGCGATGATGGTAAGTCTGGCCGCAACGAAGGCTACCGGATTCATAAGAGAAATCCTAATTGTTCCTGTCCTGGGATACGGTATAAACTCAGATGCCTATAATATCGGGTTTCAAATTCCTGATCTTTTCTACCAGATGTTGGTCGGGGGAGCTATTGGTGCCGCGGTGACACCTTTATTAAGCTCCGCTATAGCCAAAAATCAGACTAAGAGATTCTGGAAGAGTTTAAGTACATTTATTACCGTGATGACTTTGGTATTGGTTGGCGCCAATATTTTGGGTGAAATTTTCGCGCCCTATCTAATCAAGGCATACAATTTAAAACAGCCAGCCGAAGTTGTTGCCTTGGCTACCCGGGTCACAAGGGCTCTGTTTCCGCAAACAATTTTTTTGATGTTGAGCGGTTTACTGGTAGGTATTCTTTACGGGTATAGGATTTACCACAAGCATCTGTTTGTTACTTTGTTCTATAATCTTGTTTGCATTTTCTTTATTCTCTATTGGGGCGACAAAACCGCTAACGGGCCTGTTCGAGTAGCGTTTGGTGTTGTCATTGCCGCCTTCGTTCAATTTGTATATATGTGGTTTCGTTCGCGAAAAGAGATTCGCCTATTTCGACCAAACCTTGATGTCAAAGACCCAGGCTTTAAAGCTCTTGTCAGATTAGCAATCCCAACTTTAATGTCCGGGTCGGTAATGCAAATAAATTCAATTATCCAGACTCATTTTGCTCATCAGTTTCAAGGAGCGGTTACTGCTCTGCGTCATGTCCAGGTAACCAGAAATCTGCCTTTGGGTATCATTGTGGTGTCAATGACCAATATACTCTTGCCTACATTGTCTTCGGAACATGCTCTGAAAAACTACAAGAATATGCGTCGTATTTATACAAATGGTCTCCGGCGTGTTCTCTTTATGGTTATTCCTTTTATACTGATTTTTGTCATATTTTCACAAGATACGATTCGCGTAATATTTCAGTGGCGAGGGGCGATACCGGAGAACCGCATCGCTATTGAGAGTGGTTTGTTGCAGATTCATGCTCTTTCTCTGATCCCGGCTACCTGTATACAAGTTTTGATAACCGCGTTTTATGCGCGGAAAGTAACTCGAATTTCGATATTGACCTCGGTAGTCTCTCTAACTTTAAATCCAGTCTTCTGTATATTTTTTGCCAATACTCTAGGGCTTGGTTTATACGGTATTCCTATCGCAAGCATGCTTAACGACATACTCAGATGGGCTATTTTATCTTTCTTATACAAAAGACATATTCCTCGGGCCAGACCTTATAGGATGTTGCCATTTTATCTGCGCTGTCTGTTCATGTCGCTGATAACTGCTATTGTATTGATGGGAATCAACACATTGCCTCTGCACCACGCCGGCAAAGTAATGCAAATTGCAGTGTATCTGGTTAAGATCGGAATTGCCTTGGTAACCTGGTATTTTGCCGGGATTGCTATTGGGCTTAGAGAAGCAAAGTTTATACAGAGAGAGCTGAGAAGGATTTTAGGCTTTTCACCGGCAATTGAGTAACCACGTTCATAGCAGCTCATTTTGGTTGATAACCGACTGCTATTTTAACTAATTTCTTGACTAAAAGAACTGCTGACAGCAGAATCTAAGTGGTTGACAGTTTATTTTTGATGGTTTATTATCAATGAGAACATACGTTCACAATGACGAATTGAACGAATTGAATTGCGCAAAGGAGTAAATATGGCCAGAGCAAAAAAATCTTCCAAACATAGACAAAATATTGAACCGAACGCTAATGAGGAAAGGAAAAAGGCTTTAACGGCAGCACTGAATGAAATTGAAAAGCAATATGGCAAAGGCGCCATTTTAAAGCTGGGTGATGAGGTTGACTATGAGATTTCTTCTATTCCTACCGGAGCGCTTTCGCTGGATATAGCATTAGGTATCGGCGGTCTCCCGCGCGGGCGTGTTGTAGAAATCTACGGGCCTGAATCTTCCGGCAAGACAACTGTTGCCTTACATTGTATTGCTGAGGCGCAAAAGCTGGGGGGGATTGCGGCCTTCATAGATGCGGAACACGCGCTGGATCCCGCCTATGCATCTAAATTGTGTGTAGATATTGATAATCTGATTGTTTCCCAGCCGGATTATGGAGAGCAGGCTCTTGAGATAACTGAAGAATTGGCTCGAAGCGGTGCAGTAGATATCATTGTAGTTGATTCCGTGGCGGCTCTGGTTCCAAGAGCTGAAATAGATGGAGAGATGGGAGATGCAATGGTTGGCCTCCAGGCAAGATTGATGTCCCAGGCATTGCGCAAACTGGCGGGGGTTTTGAACAAGTCACAGACACTAGTTATTTTTATTAATCAATTACGTGAAAAAATCGGCGTTATGTTCGGCAGCCCGGAAACTACAACAGGTGGCAGAGCACTGAAATTTTATTCATCAGTCAGACTCGATGTCAGAAAAATTGAGACTTTGCGCAGTGGTACGGAGATTATTGGTTCGCGAACCCGTGTTAAAGTTGTAAAAAATAAGGTGGCTCCTCCATTTAAAGAGGCTGAATTTGATATTCTTTATGGCGAGGGCATCTCTCAGACTGGATGTCTGATTGATATGGGCGTAGAATTAAATATTATCAACAAGAGTGGCTCCTGGTTTTCATATCTGGGAGAGCAGATGGCTCAAGGGCGCGACAATGCCAGACAGTATCTGATTGATAATCCTGAGATTGCTGAAGAAGTTGAGGAAAAAATTCGTGACCATTTTGAGACATCGGACGAAGAGTCGGAGGGGACGAATGCCGAAAAAACGGCAACACTGGCCTTAGATGATGTGGATGAGTTGCTGGGGCTTGATTAATCTATAAATCTTTGTACTTGTTATGCCGGAATTATCCTTTGATGATTTGCGCGAAAAAGCGGTCAGATTTATTGGCCTAAGGCAGAATAAATCCAGTGGCCAGGTCAGGCTGCGTCTGGAAAGGGAAAATGCTAATGGACAGCTGATTGAAGCTGTGATTGATTATTTGCGAGATATTGATTATATTGATGACTTTAGAGCCGGTCGGGCAATGATGAGGAACTATCAAGGTCGCCGCTTACGTTCTCGGCTCGCTGTCCAGTACGAACTTAAGCAAAAAGGTGTTCCCGGAAAGATTGCTGCTGAACTCGCAGAGGAATTGCCCACGGATTATGATTCAGCCTGTGAACTAGTACAAGTGTGTTTTCCTAATCCTAGTGTGATTGATCGTCAACAGATAAATAATTTGCTTCGGAGCAGAGGTTACGACTATTCCTTAGCCAGAGAGATCATTGACAAATACTTTGCTGAAAAATAGTATGACATAATGAAATTCTATTTGCTGACTTTAGGTTGTCCCAAGAACCAAGTTGATGCTGAATTCATGAGTGCACGACTCATCGGGGCTGGCTATACTTCCAGTTCCGCTCCTCAGGATGCCGACATTCTGATTATTAATACTTGTTCCTTTATTGAGTCTGCCAGAGCTGAAGCTGTTGATGCCATCTTGGATTTATTGCCGTATAAAAAGCCATACGGCAAGGCTGAGTATCTGATATTGACCGGCTGTTTACCACAGATGATCGGAGATGAGATCTTTGTGGCCTTGCCTGAAGTAGATGCCGTACTTGGTACTGCAGAATATGGCCGGATTGTTGAAACAATTCGTGCCCTAATAGCAGGGGAATGGCCTGCTAGCAGGTCTCCCCAAGGCGTTGGGGGCATTTCACATTTGTGCGGAGCGCGTGTGCCCACCAGTCAACAATATGCTTGGCTGAAGATATCCGAGGGATGCTCTAACCACTGTACCTACTGCACTATTCCAGCTATTAGAGGCCCTCAGATTTCTCGCCCTATTGATGATATCTGCTGTGAAGCCTTATCATTAGCTGCCCACGGGGTGCAGGAAATTATTCTGATTGCTCAGGACACGACTCGTTACGGCACTGACATCTATGGAAAACCTGTATTGGATTTATTGCTGCAAGAGCTTGACAAGAAGTTACCGTCGGATATCTGGATTAGAATGATGTATTTTTATGCTGATTCCATTACTGACAGTCTTATAGAAACTATGGCCCAATCAGATAGAATTTTAAAATACATTGACCTCCCTATTCAGCATGCGTCAGATGTTATTTTAAAGCGGATGGGTCGTCCTGAGACTTCAGAGCTGATAAAGGAAAAAATCTCCATGCTTCGAAGTAAATTGCCGGGATTGATATTGCGTACGACAGTTATGGTTGGCTTTCCCGGAGAGACTGAAGAGGATCTCGATGATTTAATTAACTTGATGGAAGAGATAAGATTTGATCGGCTGGGCTGTTTTATTTTTTCACCGGAAGCGGGTACACCCGCTTCCAGATTATCGCCCAGAATCAGCGCTGCTACCGCTCAAAAAAGATATGATAAAGTAATGTTGGCGCAAAGAAGAATAGAGCTGGCTAAAAGTCGAGAACGGATTGGAACGATTGCTGATGTCATCTTTAGTGATTATCATGAAGGTGATATACTTTATCAAGGTCGTAGTTACGGAGAAGCACCTGATGTTGACCCAGTGATCTGGGTAGCGTCCACTGTACCTGACCTTGATCTGAATAAACGCCATCCTGTACGAATTGTTGAGGCGGATCATTATCTGTTAGTGGGGGTTACTGAGTATGAACATTGCGAATAAGTTAACAATCAGCAGGATTCTTCTGGTACCTTTTATCATGCTGTTTATGCTGCCTATGCCTTTTGCCGGAGCTACTAAATGGAACAATTTTGTGACCGGCTTAGGCGGCTGCTTAATTGCTCTGATTTTATTTTTAATAGCTTCAATCACAGATTTTTTGGATGGACACTATGCTAGAAAGTTGGGGCTTGTCTCAAATTTTGGCAAATTCTTAGATCCGATTGCGGATAAGCTACTTGTAATTGCGACCTTTTCCTGCCTGGTGGCTCTGGATCGGGCTGGGGTAGTAGCTTTGGTTATAATTATTGCCCGTGAATTTTTGGTAACAGGTATGCGTCTGATGGCTGCTCAGCAAGGTGTGGTGATTGCGGCCAGTATGTTTGGTAAAGCTAAAATGGTTACTCAGTTAGTCGCTATTATTTATCTGATGGCATTGCCGATTATCTATCAGATTACTGATACAATTTATCCCAATAAGCTCTTGGAAGCCTTTGACAAAATTCTGGTATGGATTGCGGTCATTATGACTGTCTTATCCGGAACAGATTATCTCTGGAAAAACCGTAAATTTTTTGCTGATTAACAATGCACCCACTATTAGTATCTCCGGCACTATACTTGACATTTTGCTGATCAACAACTAAAAGTATTATATTAATGCAGAAAACCGCTGCTATTATGATATAGAGAATAGTTTCTGAGGAGGAACCTATAATGACTACGGAACAAATATTTGAACGCGTGCGCGATATGCTGGCTGAACAATTGCGGATCAGTCCGGAAACCATTAAAATGGATCCTAACTTCATTGATGATATGAATGCCGACTCTTTGGACATTGTCGAAATGGTAATGACTATGGAGCAGGAATTTGACCTGTCAATACCTGATGAGGAGGCAGAGCGTATTAAAACTGTGGGTGATGCTGTTGCATTCATTCAGGCCAATATTTAAGCGTATTATTGCTTAAGCAGAGCCCCTTACACTTTAAGGGGCTCTTTTTTTAAAGAGGAGGTGAGCTATGGGGAAAAAAGATTTCCGAGAATTAATGAGTATATTGTCTTATGATTTCATAAATCCTAAATTACTGGAAACAGCTCTCACTCACTCAACATATGCCTATGAGAACCGTGGTATTGAAAACAATGAGCGACTTGAATTCCTTGGCGATGCTATTTTACAACTTGTTATCAGTGAACGTCTTTTTTTCATGTCCAGCAAACCCCAGGAGGGGGAAATGACTAAGGCGCGGTCACTGGTTGTCTGTGAGCGAACTTTAGCCAGAGCTGCCTCTGATATCTCTCTTTCGAAGTATTTGCAGCTGGGCAAGGGTGAATTGATGACCGGCGGCTCGACAAAACCTTCAAATCTAGCCAATACACTGGAAGCAGTTTTTGGAGCTGTCTACCTAGATGGCGGTCTGTCAAGCGCCAGAAAAGTTATTGTTGCTCTCTTAGCTCCCTATCTGGAGCTGGCTATGAGCGGAGAGATTCAGTATGATTTTAAGAGCCGGCTTTTAGAACTTGTACAGACCGCCAAAGGTCAGAGTACACTTAATTTTGTTATCATCGCTGAGGAGGGGCCTGTTCATGACAGGACTTTTACGGCCGCTGTTGTTGTTGATGATATAGAAGTTGCATCAGGATGTGGCAGCAGCAAAAAAGAGGCCGAGCAGAACGCGGCACGCAAAGCATTAACCATGATAGTCTGCGATGATTCCGGTTGTGGTTTGCTCTCGGATCTGACTGAGGGTATTCAAGACGGGGTGGACGATTCATGCATTTGACTTCCCTGGAGATGCAGGGGTTTAAATCTTTTCCCGAGCATACAGTGATTGAATTCCATAAAGGCATCACTGCGATTGTCGGACCCAATGGATCCGGTAAATCTAATGTAACTGATGCTATCAGATGGGTTTTGGGGGAGCAGAGCGTTCGCTCTTTGCGTGGCGACAAGATGGAGGATGTTGTTTTTAATGGCACGGAAAACCGTCGAGCCATGGGCTTTGCGGAGGTTGCAATTAATTTTGATAATAGCGACCGGGTTCTGCCGCTTGAATATAAGCATCTGCGAATTGTGCGCAGGTATTATCGCTCCGGCGAAAGTGAATATTTAATTAATCAGACACCTTGCCGGCTGAAAGATATTACAGCGCTGTTTATGGATACGGGCATCGGGAGAGATGGTTATTCTCTAATCAGCCAGGGAAAAGTTGATGAAGTGCTAAGCTCCAGGTCTGAGGACAGGAGACGGATATTTGATGAAGCATCCGGTATCGTAAAGTATAAGATGCGCAAAATCGAAGCAGAGCGAAAACTGGAACGCACTGATAATAATTTGATCCGAATCAATGACATCTTGCATGAATTGTCAGATAGATTGCCGTATCTGCAAAATCAAGCAGAGAAAGCTCGAGTTTTTCTAGACCTATCAACCAGCGCCAAAAAGCTGGACATCGCCTTGATTTTGTATCAATTAAGCGTCAGAGAAAAAGAAGCGAACAGACAGTCCGAAGCCAGAGACCGCCTGTCGGAAGATCTCGCAGCTACTGAGGCAGATATTGCCCAGGTTAGACAAGAATATGAAACAATCGGTCAAAGCATTCGGGACCTTGAGCAATATGCTGACAATTTGCGCCAAAAATATGCGCAAGCACTTGATGAATTATCTCTAAAGACTAATAGTATAGGTTTGCTCAATGAGCAAAATAAGCATCTGGCTCGCGAGAAAGCGGAGGCTCTTTCTGAATTGGAAAGGCTGTCCCAACAGCAGGAATTGCTTATTGCTGAACAGGAGACGAGAGAACACAAGCAGAAAGTTTTAGAGCAGCAAAAGGAAGTGTTCGGGAAACAACTAGCTGTGGTCGAGGGGAAATATCAAGCTCTGCTGGCGCAAATGGAAGAGCAGGCTCAGGCGCAGGATCACCGCAGGCAAATGTTATCTTCCACTAGGGAAAGGATATTTGCTATTGAAACTGCTCAGATTAGATTTCAGAGTGAAATTGAGCTGCTGGATAGGCAGCGGAGCAGTTTGCAACAACAGATAGTTGCATTTGAATCCGAGCAAGTTGATTTGCATAGAGCAAAAGCAGAGGCCCAAACAGTACTTAATGCTTTAGAACAAGAGGTTTCACTCTTATCCGCACATCGCAGTGAAACGGAACAGTTTCTTAGTCAGAAAAACCTGGAAATTGATAGCTTGGCAGCAGAACATGCCAGTATTCTTCAGCAAATTAGAGACTATCAATATCAGCAAGCTACACTGACCAAGCTAGAGGAGAATTTGGAGGGTTATCAAGCTCCTGTCAGAAGTATTATGCAGAAGGTCCTTACAGACCCGGAGTTTGCACCGGATATGATAGGTCCCATAGGGTCACTGATCGATATGTCTCCAGAATTTGAAACAGCCGTTGAGGTGGCACTTGCCGCCGGTGCGAATTATCTTGTCACAACTACCGTGGAAAGCGCCCAAGTTTTGATTAAATGGTTGCGAGAGACTGATAACGGACGCGCTACTTTCTTACCGCTCGAAACTATTGTGCCAGGAATACTCGATTCAGATCTGATTGCCCGCGTGCAAAAATGTCCCGGGTATTTGGGCTTTGCCTCAGAGCTGGTAAGTTTCCCGGAGACTATTAGAAAAGCTGTGCAATACCAGCTTGGCCAGGTATTGATTTGCGATACTTTAGATCATGCCCGGGCAATGGCCAACAATATCCATTACGGTTGTAAAATTGTGACACTCGATGGAGATGTTATTCATCCCGGTGGCTCAATGAGCGGTGGCTCTATCAGATGTTCTGCCTCAGGTGTTGTCGGCCGTAGCGGCAGAATAGCGGAGCTTGGCCGCAAAATTAATCACTTGTACGAGATTGAGCCAGAATTGAGTCAAAAACTTGACGAGGCGCGCGCTGAGCTGCTGGAGACTACTTCCAGAAATGATGAAGAGATTATCAAAATTCAGCAGATTTCTGAAAAGTTGAACAATCAACGTCTAAAACTGGAAAGTTTCTCGGAAGCTGAAGATAAACTCAAATATGAATTAGAGCACTTGGAAACTGCTTTAGCGGAGTTATTTGCGGAACAGACTAAGTTGCAAGAGCAGAGCATAACTTCACAAGAAGAGTTGGATGCGGAGCGAAAAGCAACAATTACACTAACAGAGATAATTGAGCAGGAAAGCGCGAAAAGAGAAGCTGACAGGGCAGAACGCGACAGATTGCGTGAGCAGCAAACTGATTTAAAGATAGCTCTGGGATCAATTGAGCAGACTCTGGCGGGTATTATTGATTTCATTAAACATCTTAATGAGCAGGCGGTATCTGATGAATTGAGACGCTCTCAACTGAAGCAACTCATAGCTAGTGCGGAAGAGAAACATTCTGATAATATATCAGACCTTGAAAAATTAGCTGTTGAAGCCGAGCAGGTACGAGACGGTATTGCAAACTCGTTAGCTGACATTGATGAGCAAAACAGAGAAAAGGCTCTTTTAGAGGATCAGAGACTAAGACTGTTCCGGAACATTGAGACTCAAAGTGATAGTCTCTCCTCAATCAAAGGTGAGATGGTTAGACTTGAAGAGACAATTATAAGGATTGAACAAAATAACGATATTTTGCGTAATCGCTTGTGGGAGGAATATGAGCTGACCGAGACTACTGCACAACAGTGGAAACAAGATATTATCAGTTACAACAAATCTCTCAAGGAATTTAACAATCTTCGCTTGGAAATTAAGGAGCTGGGGACTGTCAATGTGGATGCTATCCATGAGTGTGAAAGTCTAATGGACCGATATGATTTTATGGAGAAACAACGCGATGACATTGAATTGTCCAGGAGAGAATTGACAGATTTAATCAAGGAGCTTGATTTGGCAATGGCAGATCAATTCAAGCACTATTTTATGGAGATAAGCATTAATTTTGATTCGGTATTTAAAGAATTATTTGGAGGGGGATATGCTGAATTGTCTTTGCAGGATGCAACTGAAATTCTCAATACTGATATTATTATCAAAGCGCAACCTCCGGGGAAACGTCTACAGAATCTAAGTTTGCTCTCCGGTGGTGAAAGGAGTCTGACTGCCATTGCCTTACTGTTTGCTATCCTCAGAATGAGACCGGCACCGTTCTGCGTTTTTGATGAGGTTGAATCTACGCTTGACGATGCCAATGTTCTAAGATTTACTAATTATATCAAGCGCTATGCCGATAAAACTCAATTCATTTTGGTTACCCACCGCAAGGGGACAATGGAAGCAGCAGAGCGACTTTATGGTGTAACAATGCAGGAAAGGGGAGTCTCCAGCATTTACTCTATGAAGCTGTCAGATTATCCTGCAGATTAGATAGGAAATTCCGGGAGAAGAAATGAGCTTATTAAATAAATTCAGAGATGGCTTATCCAAAACAAGACAATTTGTTACGGAGGGTTTCAATCGTGTGGCTGCCAACTTTGGCATTTTTGACGAAGACTTTTTAGATGAGTTAGAAATGATTTTTATCCAAGCGGATTGTGGCATAGAGGTTTCAACAAAACTGGTTGAATCTGTCCGAGACAATATTAGAGAAGATGGCAAAGTTGATCGTGAACACGTTCTATCAATACTAAGACGAGATATGCTTAATATTTTGAAAACAAAAGCTTTTACTCCGGATTTCAGTTCGCTCAATGTTGTTTTCATGGTCGGAGTTAATGGAACCGGTAAGACAACAACCGCGGGGAAAATTGCTTATCAATTTCAGAAACAAGGTACTAAGACCATGTTGGCTGCCGCTGATACGTTTCGAGCCGCTGCCATAGATCAGCTGAAGATCTGGGGAGAGAGAGCAGCTGTTCCCGTCATATCCAACACCCTGGGAACAGACCCTGCTTCCGTCGTTTATGACGCGATGCAATCCGCTAAGGCCAGAGCTGTAGAATTGCTGATCATAGATACTGCGGGCCGTCTGCACAACAAACCTAATCTAATGAGCGAAATGGAAAAAATGCATAGAGTCGCAGCTCGTGAGGGGCGGGATGCAGATGCTGTAATTCAAAACCTTCTGGTCTTAGATGCGACAACCGGGCAAAATGCGGTAGTTCAAGCCCGATCCTTTAATGAGTCAGTTTCTCTTGATGGCTTGATTATCACAAAGCTTGATGGCAGTGCAAAAGGCGGCATTGCTCTTGCAGTAGCGGATGAGATGTCACTGCCCTTGATTTATGCGGGTTTGGGCGAAGGTATTGATGACCTGGCCAATTTTGATGCGGAATTATTTGTAGAGTCTTTACTGCCGGAGGCATAGTCCGCGAATTGCACTCATAGTGGTGTCAACATTTTAGCTTGACATCCATGATCTTTCCCGTTATGCTTTCTTTATGTGCCGAAATTATGATCAGGAAACAGAACATTTGCAACTATGCACTTTGCTGGATTTCTATGGTTGCCTGCTCAATTCAAGGCAGAAAGATATCATGAAACTATTCTATTATGAAGATTTCTCTTTAGCTGAAATCAGCGCTCTGAAGGGAATTTCCCGTCAGGCGGTTAACTCCACCGTACACCGCGCTGCTGAAAAACTCAGAGAATTTGAGCGGGCACTGAAGTTGGTTGAATTTTTCGCCAGTACTAGAAACTTGCGTCTGAGTTTAGAAACAGCGATTCATAACAGAGTATGGGAGGATGTCGAATCAGTACTTACGGACTGGCACAATATAGAGAGAGTTCAGGTTCTCGAACAGGAATAGAGGAAAATAATGGCTATTTTTTCCGGATTATCTGAAAAGTTGCAAGCTATAACTGAGCGTATGCGCGGCAAAGGTAGGATTACCGAACGTGACCTCAAGGATATGATGCGTGAAATCAGATTAGCATTGTTAGAGGCTGATGTTCATTACCTGGTTGTCAAAGATTTAATCAAAGAAATATCAGATCAGGCCGAGGGCAAAGAAATAATCAAGAGCATCACTCCTGGTCAGCAGATAGTCAAAATAGTTAATGATGCTTTGACTGAAATACTAGGCGGCTCGGAAAGCAAACTAGCTGTAAATCCCAGAGGATTCACTGTATATATGCTTTATGGTCTGCAAGGTGCCGGTAAGACTACAACTGCAGCCAAACTCGCCTATTTGCTTAAAGAACAAGGCAAGAAGCCGATTCTGACTTCTGTCGATGTCCATCGCCCCGCGGCAGCGGATCAGTTGCAGATTCTGGCGAAGAGTGTAGATGTACCGTGTTATATCAACAAATCTGAAAAGAAAGCTGACTTAATTGCAACTGAGGCACTGGAGAGGGGAAAGTATTTGCTTTGCGATACTCTAATTGTTGATACTGCCGGTCGTACAACAATTGATCAGGAGATGATGACAGAACTGGAAGCAATTGCCACAGCGGTAAAGCCTGATGAAAAATTGTTAATTGTTGATGCCATGATTGGCCAAGAGGCCGTCAATGTAGCATTAGAGTTTGATAAATATATAGGCTTGGACGGATTTATAATGACCAAGCTGGACGGTGATGCTAGAGGAGGCGCGGCGCTCTCAATCAGACGTATGACCGGCAAACCGATCAAATTGGTCGGAATGGGCGAGAAAATTGACCAAATAGAAGTCTTTCATCCAGAGCGTATGGCCTCACGGATACTCGGCATGGGTGATGTTGTCACCTTAGTGGAAAAAGCCGCTCGTCAAATTGATGAGGCCAAAGCACAAAAAACTTTAGAGCGGCTACAAAAAAATCAATTTACCTTGCAGGACATGCTGGAGCAATTTGAACAGATAAAAAATCTTGGTTCGATGCAGGATATGATGTCGATGCTTCCGGGTACAGCCGGAAAGCTGAAGGGAACTGAAGTAGATGAGAAAGAATTTGATCGCTTTGCTGCTATCATTCGTTCTATGACTATGCGTGAGCGTGACAACCCCAAAATCCTCAATGCCAGTAGAAGAAAGCGCATAGCCAGCGGGTCAGGAACATCAATACAGGATGTAAACCGTCTGATCAAACAATATGATCAGACGCAAAAGCTTATGAAGCAATTTACCGGCATGTCAAAAGGCGGGAAAAGAGGTATGCTCAGTAGATTCGGCCTTGGTTTCTAGTCGGATCCTGTTGCTAGATAAATAATCTTCGTTGGAGTAAAAAATGGCAGTAAAAATTCGTTTGAAGCGCACAGGCGCAAAAAAGCAGCCCAGTTACAGGATCGTGGTGGCAGATTCCCGCTCACCTCGTGACGGAAGGTTCATTCAGGAGATCGGTTTTTATAATCCGCAATCCAATCCCAAACAACTTAAAATTGATGAGGAGGCTGCAAAAGATTGGTTGGCTAAAGGGGCACAGCCGACTGATACTGTAAGAAGTATCTTAGTTAAAGCAGGAGTTCTGGCCGGTAAGGCTACATCAAGCACTAAAGCTGCATCGTCCGAGGCTACGATTAAGCTTGCCGGACAAGGAAAGACTGAACCCGAAGAAAAGCTTGACACGGTAGATACAGATGATGTTGAGACTACTGCTGAGGCAGATCCCGGTACTGCGGAAATCGTTGTTGATGTCGAGGCGGAATAAAGATGAAAGATTTCTTGCGCATATTGATTACACCACTAGTTCATTATCCTGAAGAAATATCTATTGTCAGTAATGAAAGGAATCGTCAGCACATTCTGGAAATACATGTTGCCCCTGAAGATATGGGGCGAGTGATAGGTAAAGGTGGCAAGCGTGCTAATGCTATTAGAACGATCATGAAGGCCAGGGCGGCTTTGGAAGGTCGTCGCGTCACGGTAGAAATTGTCGATTGAGGCGTAAATTGATCTGTCGCCATTTTGTTATTGGTATTATAGTCGGGACCCATGGTATTGATGGTAGACTTAAGATCAGGCCTCTAACAGATGAGCCTGACCGTTTTCTAAAATTGACTGGAGTTTTACTTAAGGAACCATATGCCGGCTTCAGTGAGTATGAAGTTATTGAAGCTAAACTTCATCGGCGGCAAGTACTATTAAGGCTTGACGGCATTCATACTAAAGACAAGGCGCAGGAATTAGTCGGTCGCGAGCTGTGTGTTGTCCGGAGCCAAGCACTGGAGCTTGACAAAGATAGCTGGTATATCGCTGATTTGATTGGATGCAAAGTATATGACAGTATCAGGGGCTATTTAGGCACTGTCAAAGATATTCTGCAACAGCCGCATCATGATTTATATGTCATCGAAGATAAACACAAGAGGGATTTACTTTTCCCTGCCTTGAAGTCAATACTTACTTCCATTGACCCATACTGCGGAAGAATTGATGTAGAATTGCCCGTGGGATTGTATGAAATATATCGAGAGCCTGAATGATGAAATTTCAAGTCTTAACACTATTTCCCGAAGCTATCGCACCATATATTGCATCTTCGATTTTAGGTCGAGCTGTTGGCAAGAAATTGTTGGAGATAGATTTGATTCAGATCCGCAATTTCGCTGTTAATGAATATGGCAAAGTTGACGATAATTTATATGGCGGAGGCAGCGGGATGCTGATGATGGCAGAGCCGATTTGGCAAGCTTGGTGTTTTGCTAACCGTCTGATACCTGATTCTGCTGATAAATACCAAGTTAGCAGTAAAACGAAAACTCTATATTTATCTCCCCGTGGCCGTATTTTTAATCATCGATACGCTCAAGAGCTGCTTGAAGCTGAACAAATAATACTAATTTGCGGCCATTATGAAGGCGTTGATGAGAGAGTGATAGAAAAAACGGGTGCTGAAGAAGTTTCTCTTGGTGATTTTGTGTTGACCGGCGGTGAGCTGGTAGCCTTAATTGTTGTTGATGCCGTAAGCAGGCTGATACCGGGAGTATTGTCAGATACCGCCTGGCGGCAAGAATCTCATGGAGAAGGGCTTTTGGAGGAACCACAGTATACCCGGCGCACTGACTGGCGCGGGCATACGTA
>JAAZGH010000125.1 GCA_012511325.1 Clostridiales bacterium
CCTCTTGTATAGTCGCTAACTCCGTAGATATATTCATTGCCACCCCCCAGATAGGCGGAAATACCTTCAATATATTTTTTAACACCATCCGCGGCATCGCTGACGCCGTCAGTTAATTTTTGTCCCTCTGTTCCCAAGGTAGCGGTGCCGGACACAATCTCCGACAGTCCGCTCTTTAGGTCACCTGAGCCTTGCGCCAGTTTATCAACTCCGTCTTTTAGTTCGGCAATCGCGTCGACCAGCTGAGACATATCGTCATTGAGATCGGAGACATCCGGCATCTCAAAGCTGATGTCCAGCTTGACCGCGGAGATGCTGATGCCGGGCATATGGAAATCCTTGATCTTGGCGCTGACAGCCAGATCGGCGTCAAATCCCGGCAGGACTACATAATTGACCATGGTATTATTGCCGGCTTCGGCAATGGTGGCACTCTCAGCTACGATAGAAGTTGCCCGATCGCGCGGGAAAGAGAAGCTGATTTGCAAAGCATAATATTCGGTCAGATCACGGCAAGAGGGATTCGCCCGACTGCTCAAAGCGATCTTCAGATCTCCGTTAGCGCCGGACAGGCCGGCCGGATCGACTGATTTGCCGTCCAGATACCATTCAATCCGAAATTCCCAGGGTAGCTCTCTGTTCTTCAGAACCCCCTCATAATAGTAATTACCTGCCTCCGCCTCGATTTTAATTTCGTCTTTGTTCTTCCGGGGCTCCCGGCCTGTCAGCCAGACAATCTCATCGTAGGCGCCATAGTCAGTAATTATGCCTGCTTCGGGGACTGAGAAATGATTGACTACATGGAGATCTCCTGCCGCGCCTTTGGTATCAAGCCGGCCGTAAATGACTTCAGTCTTGTCTATCGCCGCTTCTGGCTGGGCAATTATAAGCGGGTCCGAGCTTGAAAGTTCAGGTGGAGGCTCATTCCCGACCGCTGCGGGCAGAACCGGAGCATTTAGCATCGTGGCCAGGAGGATAAGGGAGATACTGAGGGCGAGCGCCTTCGCCAAAATACTTTTGTGTGTGCTTTTTTTCTGGATATTGTGCATAGCGGTTACCTTTCCGATCTATCAACTGCGTCAGCGATTTGGCTTTTTCTGTTTTTGCGATCCCGTTTGGGCAGGAAAGAGGTTTTCATGGTAGTTTTCTCAACGGCGCGATCAAGCAGGACCAGGAGTCCGGGCAGGAAGAACATTACCATGCCCAGTGAGATCAGAGCACCGCGCCCTAAGACGAGGCCAAGCTCCTTGACTACGGCAATCGTGGATACGCCCATCAGCGTGAAGCTGACTCCGGCCAGGATCAGGGCCGGCGAGACCAGAGAGCCGGCGGTATCGGCGACCGACTGCATTGCCGCTTCGCGGGGCAGCAATGTCTTGCGGTGGTCAAGATAGTATTGAGTGAGCAGAATGCCGTAGTCGACAGTAGCCCCTAATTGCACGGTACTTATGACCAGGTAGCCGATGAAATTGAGCTCCTTGCCTTGGAGATACGGTATGGCCAGATTGAGCCAGATCGCAGCTTCTATAGTCAGAAGCAGAATCAGCGGAATCGCGATCGAGCGGAAAACCAGGGCGACGACCAGGCCGACAGCCAGGATGGCCAGGCCGTTAACGATCATGTTATCGCGGCTGATCATATCGCGCATATCAACCAGTGTGGCATTCTCCCCTATCAGATGGTAATTATCGCCGTAATAGCCAGCTGTTTTCTCGCGGATGGTCTCGACCAGCGCGAAAGAGGGAGCGCTCTCGGTCTTGACATCCGAAACCAGAATCAAACGGCTGTAATTGTCAGACAAGAGCTGAGCTCTGTCTTGTGGCGGCAGAAATGCCGGCGGCACTGTGACACCCGCGGCGGAGGAGTAGCCAAAGACCGATTCGATGCGGTCCAAAGCCTCCAGCTCCGACATCAGCGCGGTTTCCTTATCCCAGTCACCCCGTGGCACCAATAGCGCCATCTGGGTTGAGAGGCCGTAAACCTCTTCGATTCTTTCTGTTTCGGCATATTCGCGCGAATCGGCCGGATAGCTATCCATGCCATAGAGGAAATTGTTTTTCCTCTGGGCCAGGA
>JAAZGH010000262.1 GCA_012511325.1 Clostridiales bacterium
GCGCGCCTGTCGGCAGCAACCCAAGACAGAGAGTTGCCGCAAGCAATAAGATCAACAGCTTTTTCGTTTTCATTTTCATATCCTCCGTTCGTGTTATCAAATCTATCTGTAGAACGCTTTTAAGCGGTATTACTGTTACCGGTGATCCCAGCCGCCGGGAAGTCCATGGGGGTCACGGCTCACTTGATGGTCGGTCAGGGTGTTGTCTTCCGTCACCTCGTCCCAAAGCTGCTGGGATATGCTGCGCTCGTACACTACGCTCACGGTATAGTACTTGACCTCCGTGCCGAGGGTGACCGTATACGTTACGGGCACGGCGAGGTTCACGACCTCCCCGGATACGGGGCTGACCACGCAGCCCGAGGAAACTGTCACAGTGGGGGTGACCATGGTGACATCCGTGCCGTTTGGCAGTGTCACTTCGATGGTGCAAAGCACTTGGTCTATGACGGCCTCAACGCCTAATACGCTGAATCCAGTGATCTGCGGCCCCGCAGCAGGTGTAATAGGCGTGTCGCTGCCTGACGCTGTGATCGGACTGCCGCTTTTATTGAGTACGCTCACCGTATAGCTTCTCGATGCCAGGTCATTGTCGCCGGAGAGCGTGTATGTCGCCGCCGAAGCAAAGTCCGTTGCCGCACCGGAGGTCGGCGAGCAGGTTTTGCCCGTGAAGTCGATATCCGTTACAAGCCGCGTCGACGAAAGGTTTGAATCGTCCACTCCGGTGACGGTGACGGTATTCTTATCGTTATCAATCACGCCGTCATACCAAATTCCACCGGCCTGCACGCGGAAGCGTGTAATCTCCGCCTGCGCCTTCGCCACAACCTTTATGCGGTATGTATGTGTATTTGTGCCGTCTTCGGAGGTTACAACAAATGTTACCCAGTCGGAGAAGTCCGTCAGCGTCTTGCCGTCCAGCGCCGGGGTGACGGTTGCGCCATAGGATAAAGACGCCGAGAGGTATAGCTTTGTAACATCCGTGCCCTCGGTGACCGTGAAAAGAAGATCCGTGGTACCAAGCTCCCTGTTTTCCGTCAGCGTCCGCCCGAGAATCTGCCGGGGATTGAGCACGCTGTTCTGGATTGTGATGCTGTTGGCGTCTATCTCCGCACCGGATGCGCCGATATCCTCAAGGAGCACGGTGACATAATAGGTTTTTTGCGTTACACCATCTTCGGCAAGCACGGTGAACGGCTGTTCAATGCCCGCAACGAAAGTCACCGGCAGCGTGGGCGCAACGAGCGCAGCGCCCTCCGCAAAGGTGATGGCAGGCGTTATATTCGCAAGGGACATCCCCTCGGGCAGCGTGATTGCGATGGTGTTTCTGCCGCCCTCGCCGCCTTCGGTGATAACGCCCTGTTTCCCCTCTATTTCAAAGGCGGTGATAGATGCGTCCGCAGAAAGCTGACGCGAGAAATCAAACCGCCGGTAATACAATGAGTAGGGACTCCCCTGACCGCCGCGCTCAAGGAAGTTCAAATACCACTGTGCGGCATAGCAGCCCTGATAGGTTGCCATGGCGTTATTCTGCACGCCGGAAGTGTGGTGAAAATACCCGCGGGACACATTGGCGAAGTTGTCCATCCAGTACTGCAGGGCGCTGTGCCCTGCCCCGTCCGAAAAGCGGGGATCAACATGGCAGTCTATTCCCATGGAGCACAGCGCCATAATGACCCACGAGGCTGTTTCGCTGTTCACGGCCCCCCATGCTTTGAAGGAATAATTCGAGGCGTCCATCTTGTTTATGATTATCTGAAGCCCTTCGTTCAGCTTTGACCGCACCCTTGCGCCGTATACCGGATCCGTGCGGTAGGGAGCAATGGCGTACATGATGCCCGCTACCATATCCGTATCGAACCCGTCGGAAAGATATTTGTGATTCAGAAGCACTTCAAGCAGCGCCTCCCTCGTCCAAACGGCGTTTTCGGGTATGGTATAGGTGCCCATATCCAGTGCGATAAGTGCAAACACCGGGCCGTTTATGGTATAACTTCCCGCATAGTTATAAAGCACGGCGGCAAGGTCATCCACGCTATTCCCCTTGCTGTCCGTATACGGCGCCCCGCCATTATATTGCGCCAGGTTGGAACAGTTGAAGCCGCGCGCGGTCATCGTCATGATCTTACGTGCGATGTTGGTCATGGCGACGTTTGTGGAGGTATCCAGTCCGCCGATACAGTCCGCCAGGCTGAACTCGTCGCTGTCGTTGGCGAGGCTGTTCTGATAGAAGCCCAAATCCATCCATTCCCAGTCGTCCTCAGCCTCGGTGCGATAACGGGAGATGATGTTGCCCACCACGCGCTGTAGATCGCCCTTATATTCGTTTTCAGCGACGGTTCCGCTGAAGCTTACGGTAACAGTGTAAGTGCTCTGTGCTCCGTTTTCGGCAGTAACGACATAGGTGACGGGCTTCGAAAAATCCTGCGCCGTGCCGGACGCCGGAGCAACCGTCGCAAAGGGCGAAACCTCAATTGTCGGGGCAAACGTGCTGCCCGTGCCCGCCGGCAGTGTCATGTTGATGGTTCCGCTTAGCTCGTCCACCGTGCCGCCGGCAGAGCCGTAGCAAAATGAGAGGATGCTGCTGCCGGTAGCGGCAGCGGTGCGGGTAACCGTCACGGTATAGGTCCTTGTCGTTCCGTCTTCGGCGGTGACGGTATATGAGTTGTCACCAACGGCAACCGTGTCCGGCTTTGCGGTAAGAGCGGCAAACTCGGCTAACTCTATTACGGGTTCCGTTGTGCTAAGGTCGGTGGCGTAAGGAATGGTTATGGCTATATTTGCATCGGTTACCGTACCCACAGCGTCGCCGATTTTATATGAAAGTATATCGCACTCGGCGGATTTCTGCGCCGTGACGGTGACGGTATAATCCGTTGCCAGGCTGTAATCACTGTTAGATACGGTGAGCGTCTGCGGCTCCGTAAAGTCGATATTGCCCGCGTCCATGCTTGTATGCGTGCCCGTATGGTCGATGACCGGAGAAAGGGAGGTCAAATCCGTGCCCACCGGCAGATTGAGCGTAATGGTCTTAGCGGTTTCATCTATCTTGCCGTAGCGGGTCACACCGTCCTCTGTCTTTATGGCAAAGGAGGACACGAGGTTATACGGGTCGCCGGTTTCAACTTTTACCTGCCATAATGCGGAAAGGTCTGCACCCTTATTGAAGCCATAGGTATCTAACACGCCATCGTATTTAATGCCCGTGCTTTCCTCATATGGCGTAACGGTGTACAGTAACTTTTTATTCTCAAAAGAGCCTGCCGTTAGCTTCACCGTCAGCCAGCCGGTCGTGCCGATCACGGGCGCAGGCAGTCTGCCCAAATCAGTGCCGGCAGGGAAACGAATCGTAATGGTCTTACTGGCGGCGTCAACTATGCCCTTGGAGCTGCCTACGGCGTAGGAGTCTATAACAGGCTTGGCGATTCGGTTCTGCTCCACATAATCAAGGTAGAACGGAGCGACGGTCTCGAGCAAGGCTTCATAGTAGTCTCTGCTGAAGTATCTTATCGCGCCCCTTCTGGCAAACTGTTCCAGCAATGAGCGCAGTTCCGTTGGCGCAGCCGCGTCAAAGCAGTCGAAGTCCGTGAACAGGGTGACGGAAGTGTCGTCGTCCAGCAGGCTGCCAAAATTGAAGGAGAGCATCTTCTTTCCAAGGTAGTACAGCAGATTGGCGTGAACAGGGTGATAATCCCCGACGGCAAGGCTGCCCGTCTTTCTCGCCTGATAAAGCGCCTCCATTTTAATATTATACTGCTGCAGCATATTCAGCAGAGGGTCAAGCACATAGTCGATGATGGCCGCCTTTTCATCTTCGGTATTCTGCCTCCCGCCCCGGTCTTCCTGCGCCATGATGAACATGGGATAGCCGCGCCCGTCCGTCGCGCGGACATAATACTTGACCGGCCTGGAGTGATCCGCGGGAAGGCTTTCGAGCGCGGTAAACGTGCTCGGCTGCCTCCTGGTTCCTGCCCGGTCGGTATAAAACGACTCCGGGGCGAAAGTCGTGCTGCCGCCGCTCGGCACATTGAGTATGGGCATTATGTCGAGCACTCCGCCGCCCATGGCAGTTGTACTGTAAAGCGTCCCTGCGGCATCGCGCACGGACAAAACATTCCCATACGGTGAGGCGGAACCGCCCGTCCAGCCGACAAGATACGGCCAGGTGGTCGAGGTCAAATCATCGTTGTCCCACGCCAGCGCGGCGGTCGGCAGCAGGCTGAGCGCAATTACAGCGGTCAGTACAGTCGCGAGTATTCTTTTTAACAGTGAGTTCTTTTTCATATATACCCCCTTTGCCTTTGGTTTGTTGGCGGAAATCCGGGTTCATGCGCCCATCTGCCTCATACGGGTGCGGCGGAAAAACCGCCGCAACGTCACTTCTGTCGCTTAGAAGTGAGACGTGTAGTCAGTGGTCAAAAACCATGTAAACCGCGCCGCAT
Organism: Clostridiales bacterium; assembly: GCA_012511325.1. GTDB lineage: Bacteria > Bacillota > Clostridia > Saccharofermentanales > DTU023 > UBA1046. The sequence goes on from JAAZGH010000262.1 coordinate 4,443, forward strand.
TGCCCAGCGGATAATCCGCTGCGCCTACCATGGGAACCTCACACGTCGGACTATACACACCGTCCATGTAGCACCAGCCGGACAGGGGGCCGGCGCTAAATTCACCCAGGCCGTTAAGCATGGAAAGATACGTGGCACTGCATGAAGTGGTATAGCTGAATAAGCCCTCTTCTTCTGCGAAATCGATGAAGGCCAGCATAACGTCCATCACGCTGGCCGAGGTGCTGAAAATCGGATTGGTAGCATAGTAAGCAGCTAATGCTGTTGCGATTTCATCGATATTACTTGTGAACACACCGCCGTAGTTCGGATCATTCTCCAGCTCAGTGAAATCGATGGCATATGTGCTTGCCGATATTCTGAAGCTAGTAGCGGGGTTCAGTACAGCTGATATGCTATATTGTCTGGACGCCGTGCCGTTTGTAATGCTGAATGTGGGAGCAGCCGCACCCATGTTATAATAATAGTTCGTACCATTAACAATGACGCACCCCCCCGTCACAACGGAAGTGCCTGCGGAAAGAGAAAGTGTCATTGGAATAGTATTGCCGGAACCTTGATAGGTATAGCTGCCACCGATGTAATAAAGCATGGTGGCTGTATCCGTCCACAGGTAGTTGTTATCGAGGTAGTATCCGTTTCCAACATAATAGCTCTGCGCAACAGCGCCGTAGGCGTTTACCGTATTGTTGTTAAGCGTGACTGCGTGCACGCCCAGCGTATCGTTTTCGTCAATGGCAACATGACCTGCAAAGCCCGCTGCAAGATAATACGTATTACCGCTTACGGCAACCGAATATCTGTTGTTCAGCAGGTTCAGCGTATAGGTGTAGGCATTGCCACTGGTTGATGTTGGAGTTACAGCAGCCGTGCCCGTCACAGTGGGGGTTGCGCCTGTTGTGGTTATAACAACGGTTATAGCCTGCAGATCCTCCAATGATACGGTTGCCGGAACCATTGCTCTGATATACTTGACATCGGAGCCGGTATTGTTGTCATACTCGTAATATGCAGTCGTGCCACCAACAGTAACGGAGGATATTCCCGCCAGCGAGGTCACCTCAGTGCGTGCTGTCGGTCTGGTTCCTACTTCTGCCGTTGCAACGCCGCAAAGCGAGAACACCATTACGAGAGTAAGCAATACGGCCAATAGTTTTTTCATGTTCTTCATTTGTTCCTCCTTCCAAAAAACACGATTATCCTTAGATTTGCGCAAATGCGCACACATCACCCCAATGGAGCCATCATTGAATTTACATCACCTCGCTCCCTGGTTGCCTGGTTTGAATAAAATATATTTGTTTATCCAAGTCCTATCTCAAACTCATAAGCACGTTCCTTCGCCCCGTTCACTACGATAAGCGTCCTCGGGTCGAGCGTCAGATTCAGTACAGGCCGCCCGCCAAGGTCATCCACCACGCAGGGGCTTTGCGAGGAAACGGACGCGCCCGGCGCAAGCTCTATGTTGGCGATACAACGCTTGAAGTCCGTGTCTACGGGCAGCGTGATATATATCACATAGCGGGTCTCGCCCTTTTCTGTCACGGCCCTGGCCTCGCCCACGCTTTCGCCGATGACGAAGCCCGTTATCGCCAGCGGGTCGTCCGAGGAAAGCGGGGTCTCGCCGTCCGTCAGCGCGTCGGTGGCAGGGGCTGTATCAACGGTAGGGTTCTTCTCCCCGGCACAGGCGCACAACTGGAGTGCACAGAGCAATATCGCCATGCCCAAGCAAAGCCTCTTCATGATTCGCCCTCCTTAAGGAAGCGGAACACCCATTCCCGGCTGCCTTCGCCGTCAGTCACTGTTAACGCGGGCCGCCATACGGACAGGTCGATGGTGTAAACATCATCGTCAGCACCAAGCAAGCCGTTGCATTTGGCCTCATCTATGGTGCAGCCCTCGGGAAGCGTCACCGTCACCTCGACAGAGGCACGCTCATCCTCAGCAATGTAGGGTAGCATTATCCACCATGTCAGTCCCGTTTCCTGCCCGCCGAGGTTCTTCGACACGGTAAAAATGGCTTCTCCAGCGGCGGACTTTGCCGACAGGGGCGTCAAACTGTCCGCCCGCACCGGCGCGTAGATCGGCTCAAGCTTTGCGGAGCTATCCGGGCCTTCTGTCACACCTGCAGGGTTATCGTTCCCGGCGGAGCAGGCACAGCCAGCCGTCAGGAGCAATGCAGCGACCGTCAATATGCCAACGAGCTTTTTCATCCTAACCTCCTGTTTCACTCCGCCCTCAGTGCAGCGTTAACCGAGATACGCATAGCCCTCTGCGCCGGTATAAATGCCGCAATCAGCGCCACTACGCCGGCCAGCGCCACGCCGGCAAGCGCAAGCCAAGCGGGGATAATGCTCCGCACCTGCATGTTTTCAAACAGTACGGGCAGAAACTTCTGTGCAATGTAGCTCAGCCCGAGGCCGAATAAGCCGCCCAATATGCCAAGTATCAGCGCTTCTACCAGGAACATGCCCGATATGCTGCCCAGCGGCGTGCCTATCACCTTCAGTATGCCTATTTCCTTCGTCCTCTCGGTTATGGACATCATCATCGTGTTCGCGACGCCTATCGCGCTCACAAGCAACGCCACCGCGCCTATCGCACCAAGCATTCCCTGTATCTGGCGGGACTGCATCCGCACGGTTTCCAGCATGTCGTTTAGTGAATAAACCGAAAGTCCGCTGTTTCGTATAAGCTTCGCTATCCTCTGCACGTCCTGAACCTTTTTCACCTTTATCCATACCAGCTCATACGTCGGGTCATCATTCTCCTCCTCCGCCAGCTGCTTTTCGTCCTTTGTTATACCAAGGTAGTCCGAGTTTGCGTCTATCAGCTCATTCAGCCGGTCGAAGTCCATGAACGC
>JAAZGH010000126.1 GCA_012511325.1 Clostridiales bacterium
ACAATTTTTCAATAGATGAGGCTGCCGGCACAAAAACTATTTATGGTATTACGCTAAAACAAAGTAGTACCAGGCCACAAGAAAGTCTGAAAAACACATGGTTCGGCCACGATGTGGGAGAAGGTCCGGGCGATAAGACCGCTTGCGGCGTACCGACTCAATTTGGAGTGATTGCGACCCATCTTTGGGGATATGGCGATAATATACCCTTTGGCACTGTTATGTTTGTTGAAGGTTATGGGATAGGTGTTGTAGGCGATGTTGGCAGACTGCTCAAATCAGATATTGACCTTTGTCTAGACGATTACACAATTAAGGATTTACTCAAAGCTAGAAAGTTAAAAAATTCTACTCGTCGTGTTTGGTATATTGAACCCTAAGATGACAGTATCCGAACTGAATAATTTGCCTGTTGATTTTAGCCCTAACCGCGCACTGGGACAAAATTTTCTTGTATCCCAGCGCGCGATTTCTATTATTGTCGAATCATTACAACTAAGTTCTGATGATTTAGTTTTGGAGATCGGCCCGGGAACCGGGAATCTTACCTTGCCGCTCGTTCAAAAAGCGGGCTTCCTGGTCGCGGTTGAGATTGACCGGAGATTTCAACAAATTCTTCAGAAAAAAATGGCTGACTTTTTAGGATCCAAATTACGATTGATTTGGGCTGATATTTTGAATATAGATTTGCCAAAGACTATTCAGGAACTTGGTGAACAGGATAGAGTAATAAAGATAGCCGCCAATTTGCCCTACTATGCGACGACAGACATTATGCTTAAGCTTATTACAGCATTACCCTCGGCAAGAATGCTGGTATTAATGGTACAGCGCGAAGCCGTAGCGCGGATCACAGCTGATCCCGGAACTAAAGAGTATGGACCTCTGGCAGTTATGGTATCTTTATATGGCAATGTAAAAACAATTATGAGGCTACCAGGCAGCGCTTTCGAGCCACAACCACCGGTTGAATCCGCACTACTTAAACTTACGCCTACAGATTCTAGCTTACTGAGAGATTCTGTATTTGCGCAGAATTTTGCCGAATTTTTGCTTTATGCCTTCCAGGAAAGACGTAAACAATTTATGGGCAGACTTCGGCGGGATAGACAGATTGCTAAGGATTCGCAGCGGGAGGATAAGCTTATATCCTATTTAGAGCAATCTGGGATTAGGCGCAATTTTCGCATTGAAGAACTAAGACCTGATCAACTGCTCAGTTTATACGATCATCTGCACAAGATCTCTTGTCTCCCGAGCAATTAACTTATCAGCGTATTATTTGTTATAATTTAGTGGCAATCTTTGTAACAGGAGCTCTGTATGAGAGACGAAGTTAAAAAAACTCAAGTTCGAATAGGTAATATGGTCTATCAGCTTTCGGCTACCGAAGACCCGAATTATATTCAAGAAATTGCATCTATCGCCGATGAATTGATTACTAAGATTGCCCGTCGTTATCCCCATATGAATTCTACTTCGACACAGGTATTAGCACTAGTAAATGCTGTTGATGCGATGCGTCAGGCTCAGGCAGATTTGCAACAAGCAATTATGACTAAGGACAATGCCGTACAAAATGAAATTGAGCTCAAAGCTGAACTGGCGAGACTTAGAGAACAGTTCTGGGAGCTGAAGAAGGAGCTTCTATACTACAAAAATCTCTGCGATATTCATGAACAGAGGTTAGCTGAGCTTACAAGCGCGCAGGAGAATAAAATTAGACAGACCCGACCCAGAAGAACAATGATTGCTAAGGATCATTCTCTGGCAGAAAGACAAACCAGCATCGACGATTTAAAAGAATATCCTGCAGAGACAAATTAATGAAGGAGAATACTCCTGTGCAAAAACCGAGAGTCTATGTTGAAATTCTAAGTGGTGGCTCTTTGCCGCGCAGAGCTTCGTCAGAAGCGGCAGGTTATGATCTAACTGCGTCTAAGCCGTGTCGTATTATGCCCGGTTCAACAGGGCTAATCACTACAGGTATCAAGATTGCACTTCCACTTGGCTATGAAGCACAAATCAGGCCTAGAAGCGGCTTGGCATTAAAAACCAGCTTGAGAATTCCCAACAGCCCTGGCACTATTGACTCTGATTACAGAGATGAGATCAAAATTATAATTCATAATCAATTTATATTTAGCTCCTTGCCGGATTTGTTATTACAAAAACCGGAGTTGGCGGATTATCTGCAACAGAAATGCCGAAAAATCAGTTATTTAGCTTTCCTTTCTGCAACTAGCGGGAAGCAGCAAAGTCATAGTCTGACGCAGGATTTTGATATCTGGCTTGAGGATGATGGCCTTCCTTTTGGAACAATTCGTATTAATCAAGGTGACAGAGTAGCCCAAATGATAATATCTAAGTCTATTTCAGTTGAGTTTGAGCTGAGTGACAATCTTTCGTCTGTTCGATCTAACAGAGGTGGTGGTTTCGGTTCAACCGGGGAAAATTAATGTCCAAACCAAAACCTCAGAAATTCTCTTAAACTATCCTTATACGTACCTTGATAGTCTAGCCATCCGGTCACATGACCTGATCCTTCAGTCACACTGATTGATGTGGTGCTAGATCTGAGGCGCTTGGTTTCGTTAAATAGTGTCTCAGTATTTTCTTGCGCATAGACTTGATCAAATTTATTTTTTGTCAGATAGATAGGGCAGTGCGCTTCCAAAATCAATTCTAAAAAATCGATATTTTTTGCATTCCCTGCTGATAGGCGCATGGTCAGTGGTATTGACCAGCGAAAAAACCATTTAGCCGGAAGTTGGGACGAATTGATATCTGAGATAATACAATCCTCTGTAGATCTAACCGGAGTGTCCATAATAATGGCGCCTATATCTTGGCGACTGATTACAATTTCATCATATTCGTCTGCCTCAGCATTATCATGTACGGGCAATTTAGACCATGCCTGCCAAATAGCGCTATTGCCGGCTCCAAAGCCCATCAGAAGCAGCGGCATTTTCGGTGTTCTGGTTTTAGCATATTTTAAAGCGGCCAGTACATCTTCATAAGCATTGTAGCCGTAGGCATGCAGTCCTGAAGAAGATTCGCCACTTCCTCTCTGGTCAAAGGATAAAACATTAAAACCTTCTTCCGTCAAAAAATTATAAAGTTTGTGTGTTTCCAATCCAAATTGAAGACGGTTCTTACCACGGTCATGAATTAGGATTATTGTTCCCTTTGCTGTCTGAGTCAAGCTAGGCAACCACCAGCCATTTAATTTGAATTGGTCTTGAGATGATCGGAAACTTATATTTTGGTGTTTGCCGATAATATTAGCCGCAAAAGGTTCCAACGGAGTCGCGGTCAAATTCATTATTCGGTCTGCTCGTATAAATGATACAGCCCCCAGCAATATCACTGTCAGGAGAATCAGAACTAACATGGCAGCCAACACAAATAGTGGCTTG
>JAAZGH010000127.1 GCA_012511325.1 Clostridiales bacterium
ATAGAGCGGCTTCATGATGCCGGACAAACAAGGCTTTTGCCCATTAAGGAGATAACCATGTTAAAGTTGGATCTGAACTATCTGCAAGACTTTTTGTCTATGGCTGAGATTGAGGTCATGGAACCTTTGCTATTGTCGAGCCGGCAAACTCTCGAGAACAGGACGGGGCCCGGTGCGGAATATCTGGGCTGGCTGGATTTGCCGGTCAATTATGATCGCGCGGAATTTGCTGCTATCAAAGAGGCTGCAGCTGTGATTAATGAGCAAAGCGATGTACTGATTGTTTGCGGTATCGGCGGTTCATATCTCGGTGCGCGGGCTGTGATTGAGGCTTTGACAGATCCTTTTTCTGCTCTCACTTCAAGTGATAGACGACAGCATCCTCTGGTGCTTTATGCCGGACATCAGCTCAGCGGTTCATATTTGAAAAGAATGCTGGCTGCCTTAGAGGGCCGGCGGGTCTCTGTCAATATGATTTCAAAATCCGGAACTACAACTGAGCCGGCAATAGCCTTCAGAGTGCTGGAGCAGTGGCTGCGGGAGCGATACGGAGCTGCGGAAGCCAGAAAGAGAATCTATGCCACAACCGACAGGAAGAGGGGAGCACTGAAACAACTGGCTGATGAGCGTGGCTATCGGACATTTGTGGTACCCGACGATATCGGCGGGCGCTATTCCGTTCTGACGGCGGTAGGCCTGTTGCCGATAGCTGTTGCCGGTATTTCGCTTGATGAGCTTATGGCCGGGGCTGCTGTAGCCCGGGACAGGTATGCCGGGCAACAACTCTGGCAAAATGATTGCGACCTCTATGCGGTAGTGAGGAATATTCTGCAAAAAAAAGGTTATACCACCGAGATTCTGGTCAACTATGAGCCTGGTTTGCAGTATTTCAGTGAATGGTGGAAGCAATTGTACGGCGAGAGTGAAGGGAAGGACGGGCGCGGTCTATTTCCCGCCAGCATGAGTTTTACTACGGATCTGCACTCTTTGGGCCAGTACGTTCAGGATGGACGCCGGATCCTAATAGAAACGGTGCTCCAGGTGGAGACGGCTCAGGAGGATATTGTCATTCATAGCAGCGCTGAGGATCAGGATGGTCTGAATTATCTGGCCGGCAAAACCATGGGTGAGATCAACCGCATGGCTCTTTACGGGACGGTGATGGCTCATGTGGCAGGAGGCGTGCCTGTCCAATTGCTGAGATTGTCCGAGTTGTCAGCCTTTGTTCTGGGCGAATTAATCTATTATTTCCAGAAAGCCTGCGCTGTCAGCGGCTATCTCAATGCCGTCAATCCCTTTGATCAGCCGGGGGTAGAGAGTTATAAGCGCAATATGTATGCGCTGCTGGGCAAGCCCGGCTTTGAGGCTGAAAGGTTGAGTTTGGAAGAACGTCTGTCCGCCGAGGGATCTGATTTCAGATGAAGCTGCCGGTCCCTAGAGAAATCCTGAGACAGATTGAAAAACCTGCCCGTTATTTAGGCGGAGAATGGAATCAGATTGACAAATCCGGCCTGCCGGAAGAGGATCAGCTGATCCATTTCGCCTTTTGCTTTCCTGATATTTATGAGATTGGGATGTCCAATCTGGCACTGCGTATCATCTATGATCTGATCAACCGACGCGAGGATGCCTGGTGTGAAAGAGTGTTTGCTCCCGCTCCTGATTTTCGCGCCGAGCTAAAAGCGCGCGGGCTTCCTTTGACTTCACTGGAGAGCGGCAGAGCGCTGGCAGATTTTGACATAGTTGGTTTCACATTGCAGTATGAGCTGTCCTATACCGCCGTACTCGATATGCTGGATCTGGCGGGAATTCCCCTGAGAGCTTCTGAGCGGACAGAGTCTGATCCGCTGGTTTGGGGCGGCGGTCCGCTGATTGTCAATGTGGAGCCGATGGCTGATTTTTTTGATCTCTTTATGCTGGGCGAAGGCGAAGAGATGATCAGTTCGCTGCTGGATCTCTATCAAAGCTGGCGCCGGGAGCCTAAGCGCCGAAAGCTGGATTTCCTGCTGAAGGCTGCCCGGATCCCGGGAGTATATATTCCGGCATTTTATGATATAAACTATTTGCCTGACGGAAAGGTAGCGTCGATTGAGCCTAAGTATCCGGGGATCCCGCTTCGTATCAAAAGACAGATCATTGAGAGGCTTGATCAGTCTGTTTTCCCGGAGAAACAAATTGTTCCTTTTATCGAAATTGTTCATGATCGGATGTACCTGGAGGTTTTCCGAGGCTGCCCGCGCGGTTGCCGTTTCTGCCAGGCGGGCATGATTTACCGCCCGCTCCGCGAGCGGAGCCGGCAAAAGCTTACAGGGATTGCGACTGAACTCTATGAAGCGACCGGCTATGATGAGATAGGTCTGCTCTCGCTCAGTAGCAGCGATTACTCGGAGATTGACGCGCTGACAGCGTCTTTGGCGGAGAAACTGACTGCGGACAAGGTAAATATCTCTCTGCCGTCCCTGCGCCTGGACAGTTTTGATTTCGAGTTGATGACTAGGATTTCCGCCACTCGCAAGGCAGGGCTGACCTTTGCTCCGGAGGCAGGGACACAACGCCTGCGCGATGTGATCAATAAAAATATTACGGAAGAGGATTTGCTCACTGCGGCCCGGACAGCTTTTGCCGGCGGCTGGAACCGGCTGAAGCTCTACTTTATGCTTGGTTTGCCGACAGAAACCGGGGAGGATGTAGAGGCTATTGCTACACTGGTCTATCAGATAC
>JAAZGH010000128.1 GCA_012511325.1 Clostridiales bacterium
GATATTATCATACCGTATACAACCCGTATTGAACATTTTTCGGATTTGGCGTTCGGCCTGACTATGAGTTTCATGGCCAATACCATTTTAATTTTTACGGTGGTGGAGCAATATGTGAAGGCGCGAGATGAAAAGACACGTTTGGTACGTAGTTTGGAGCACCTCTCGCTGACTGATGCCCTGACCGGCTTATATAATCGCCGCTTTCTATCAGCAAGTATCGACGAGGAAATGCGCCTGGCATACGACACAGGCTCGCAATTGACACTTTGCATCCTGGACATCGACCATTTTAAAGAAATAAACGATACTTACGGGCACGAGTATGGTGACGAAGTGCTGTTCAATATTGCGCAGATCATGAAGGCCTGTCTGACAGAAGGAGAGCTTTTCGGCCGATATGGCGGAGAAGAGTTTGTGGTGCTGTTTCCGGGAAAAACTCCGACGAAGGCGTTGCCCAAAGTGCGGGCGCTTAGCGAGCATGTGAGGACACATGGATGGAGTCATGGCAAGCCGGTCACAATTTCAGGCGGACTCAGTAGTTATGTCAAGGGGATATCTTACTCTGACTTTGTAGAAGCCGCGGATAAAAATCTCTATCGCGCCAAACGAGAGGGACGGGACAGGATAATCTATCGTTAGCTATCTCCCGGTTGGCGTTAGAACGAGTGACCGCCGGAGCTTCCACCGCCTCCACCGCCGCCTCCGCTGCCACTTCCGCCGCCGGAAGATGAATCCGAATGGCGAGTCCTTTTTTGCGATATCATCTTAGAGGTTACATTCTTGATAAAATCGGTCCTTTCCTGGAAACTGGCGCCTTCAATTACCTGTTCCTTGTCAATCTCTTTTATTGAAGCTTTTCTTTTTCTGTTCAATGCCACTAGCAGAAAACTCAACATGAGTCCGAGACATGCAGCCATGAGTGCATTTGTCACATGTTTCATCGGTGTGGATATTCTTCCGCCCCTCAGGACTATGAGAACTTGGTTGAAAGCCTCGTTTGCGCATTCAAAATACTTCTCGTTGGTAGCGTATTTATAAATATTATCCGCAATCTCGTTTGACCTCGTGTTATTTATCGACCTTGCAACTTTACCGTCTGAGTAAAATTGAATCATTCTGTTATCTATGTCTATCAGAAAAAGCGTTCCCGACTGCTTGCCAAAAAATGATGAGTACTTGCTTTTTGCGTATTTCTTCGCCGAATCGTAATTTTCGTAGACAGTGATAAAGGCGACGTGCCCGTACTCCGTCACGGCCTTCATATTCTCGAGCAACTGCTCCTTTTCCCCCGTGCTGAGAAGCTCTGCCGCATCATCAAGCACGACCATATTGCCGTTGTCGGCAGTATGCTTTATAATTGCCTCTCCATAAGCGAAAGCGGGGATTGCGGACATAAAAACAAGCATGAATGTGAGCAAAATCATTGCTGCGTATCTTTTTTTATTTCCCATGGTACGCGCCCTCCCTTCTGAAGAAGTCCGGTACCGGCCTGGTGGTCAGATAGTTCAAATAATTTATCATCGAAACCATATTCGCCAGCATTCCCAGCAAACAGAGAATAGCCATTCCGTAGTACCAGTAATCGTATACGGGATTCATTATTCCTATTGACAGTCCTGTTCCTAGTACGATTATTCCCAGCAGCATCGGTATGAAAGCTGTCTTTTTTTCTATCTTTGCAACTTTGCCTGTCATTTTTATGAAGATTATGATCTGGATGAGCAATGTGATGGCGTAAACTGCCGGGTTAACTATGTTCCCGCTGCTATCCAGAATTTTCATAAATATATAAAAAGAAATTATCGCAAATATGATGAATACAACCATTGTTTTAAGTATGACGTTCTTCAACTTGTTATACTTTGCCTTTTCCTTTTTCTGTTTTCTTTTCTTGACATTCACGTTTCCCAGATCAAAAATATGACTCTCTCTGTAGTAGATTTTCGAAATTTCGCTGGAGAAGGCAATAGAAGATATCATCAGGAAAACCGCAGCCAGCCAGGAGATTGTCTTCGGCAGTATAAACATCGGAATCAGCGATAGAATTAAAAATAATACAGCTGTCGCAATTCCCGAAACCTTGAAAAATGCTTTTATATCCACCGGAATATCCATCGAAAGTTTTCCCGTTTGGCCGTTCATCACGGAATAGGCTACCCTTTTCTTATTCTTCCAGGTCAGAAACCAAACCGGAAACAGGTCTACACTATGCCTGTATCCGCCAACGCCGGTCTGGCTTTTCTGCTCCGAATATCCTTGCGGAGCAATCACTTCAACACCCCCGGCTCTGCCACCAATGCCTCGGTAGACAGTATCTATAGCCATCTTTTCAACTATATCGCCGTAGGTCTCGGGGGGAGTTGTCAGTTTATCCGCATAAAAGCCGGCGATGTATGCTTCTCTGAAATCTTCTATCTCTATTGTATGGAAAGGAGAAATCTCCCTGGCAATGCTGTCATCGAACGCAGATGATGCATCGAAGCTTATCCCTTGTATGGTTCCGCCTATTTCGGCGGTTATGTCATATTCCTCGTGGTAATCCCATTTGTCGCTTGTATAGTCTTTGGTTGCCTTCAACTTAAAAGCGTTATACGGGATATCAACCTCATAACTCAGATAGGGGATATATATCCCTCTGAAACTATCCAGATGCTTACCTTCTTTAAGTTCTTTCGGAACGTAGAGGCAATGGCTTAGGGCATCCTCATAAGTCATGACTGCCTTTTCCTTGGAAATCTTAAACGGAACGATCCGTTTAGGTCGTATAGCCTCTTCCTGTTTCATTGTAAGATTGGACTCACCGCCGCAGTACGAGCAATAAGCCACCGTCTGATCGTCCGGAGCGGAAAGCTCGGCTCCGCAGTTCGGGCATGTGTATACCGTTACCGTGTATGTGTCTTTATTTACTTCGGCATCGTTCGAAAGACCGTAATCGTCGATTGGCATATCTTTGTCACAGTGACCGCATTTCAAGGCTTGAGTGGGTACATTGAAAGCCATTTTGCCTCCGCATGAAGGGCATTTTATAGCCATAAATCCTCCTTATTCCTTTCACGCATCATGAATGCCGTTTTGAATATGCAATTTCACCGCAATGTTTCTCTCCGGTTCCCGGTCAAAAGGAAGAAAAAACGCCGCCGTCCCGGCCGCACAAATGAAAAATACCAGCACCGCCGTTTCAAATAACATATCCGCTCCTCCGGCATAATCCGGAGCCGCTAAAATATTACCAGCTGCTTAATTTTCCGGTTGCTCTTTCTCCTTATCTCCAATGTTCAAGAGCAGATTCAACAGAATCCCAAAGATGGCAGCGCCTGCGATACAGGGAACATCGATCCCGAAAAAAGGAATGGATCCCTTAAACGCGTATTGTCCGCCCAGACCAATTATCATAATTGTCGCAATCACCGCGATGTTTTTGGAGCTGAACATATCAACCTTCTTGTCAATCATGATCGCGATCCCTTGTGCGGCAATAGCTCCGAACAGGTAGATTTCCAGACCGCCGATAACTGCAACCGGTATGGAGTAGATGGCGTTTATAAGCGGGGTAAAGAAAGAGATAATCATGGCAAGAACAGCAGCCGCGATCAGAACCGGAACGGAAAACACCCTGGTAATCGCCATCGCGCTGATGTTTTCCCCATAATTGGTTCCGGCAGGACCACCGATGGCTCCGGCTACCATGTCGCCAATGCCGTCACCGATCAAGTTGTCTCCCAGTCGGTCCGCGATATCATACTGCTTCGTACTCCCTTTCCTCTTGGCCAATTCGTTGACATAGATATCCAGCTGATAGACATGCGCGGTGGATTCCGGAATAGTCGCGATGGCAATCGGCATGATCGCCGCTACCGAAATCCAGGTGGGTTTAGGAAGGGTAAAGATTGGAAGTGCAAAGATTCCACTGTCTGCATGCTCCGAAAGCACCCTAAAGAAATCGATATCGGTTGTCTGTTTGATAATAAAGGCAACTATTACACCAACAATGGGACCCAGTAATAGCGGAAGCTGACTCAATATACCCTTCAAATAGACGGAGAACAGAATGGTTGCCAGGAGGGTCGCCAGGGATATCACCCAAGCCAAATTAGCTGCAAGGGGAAGCTGGGAATCAGAAACCGCTGGCGCGGCGGCTGCGTCAGAGAGAGCATTCCCCGCCAGCGTCAAGCCGATAACCATGGCAATCGGACCGGTAATAGTCGCCGGAAGGAGTTTTTCAATAACATTCCTTCCCAGTTTTTTAACAATAATACCGGCGGCAATAGAAACCAGTCCGGACATGACAATGCCAAACTGCACAATGGCGATTTGATCGTTGAGGCTCATCCCGAGCAGGGCATCGGATGCCATCAGCCCGCCGATTGCACTAATATAGGAGAAGCTGGATCCATAGTACAGCGGGATTTTTCCTCTGGTGACCAGAATAAAGCATAGGGTTGCAAAACCGCTGGCAAAGATGGTCGTTGAAACATGAAAGCCGGTAATTAATGCGACCGTAATGGTTGCGGGAAACATGACAATAACTTGCTGAATAGCGTATAGTATCAGTTTCCAAAATGGGGGTTGCTCATCCGGAAGATATCCGATGGCGTGCTGATTTTTTCTCATAGTGGAATCTCCTTAGGATCTTACTGTATTGTACACTGTCGATAGTGTAGCAAACGGCTTCTGCTTTATCCAATAGTTTGTGTTTATTTTGCTTATTTTTTACCGGAAAATCTCCTCCTAAATCTAATCCGCCGTCTCTGGTCCTTCCCGGTACTTCTACCTTATTTAATTCAAAAAATTAGGGATAAGGATCTATATTTAAAGCTTTAAGGCATAAAAAGGGGCGACTGGCGGATTGTATCCGCTTTGTCGTCCTTTTAGGTTGGCATCGTACGGCAAAACGAATACAATCCACTTGAGAGTGTGGCTTAGGTGCATTTGGGCGCAAAACCTGAATATTGATGGACTACCTGCGGATGGATAGCGCGGAATGTAAAGAGAAAGCAGGAGTGAGATCATCTCGGAAGATGGATGAAACCATAAACGTGCTGGCTATTTAAGTTTTGCAGAATACTACACAACAGTTCGGTAAAGTTTGGAACCGCCGTCAGCGTGATCCGCATACTCGGTGGTGTGAGAGGTCCCTTGGTCAACTAATGGCCAAGGGACCTCTCGATTAAATTGCATCTCGATGCAGTTTGCTTAGATCTAATCTCTTTGCTCCGATGTTCTCTTGCGATTAAATAAAAATAATCCTCCTGCGAGTAAGAGTACTACTAACACTAATAACGCTAACCATAAGTAATTTCCGCCACTCTCTTCTGTTTTCGGCAGAGTATCACTTGGTTGAGTAGCTGGTTCGGTTGGCTGAGTAGCTGGTTCGGTTGGCTGAACAGCTGGTTCGGTTGGCTGAACAGTTTGGGCTTCTTGTTTCCCGTCGGTGCTCTTCGAACTTGGAGATTCATTTGGTGTCGGATTCGTTTCCATTTCCGCAGGCTCGACGTTCGTGATATAACCGTCTCCGTCGATTTCCACCGCATACATGTTCGACCAATCGCTTCCTATATCCGAATCTAAATAGTAAAAATACCTGGCTGCCACATATACTATCCCATCCATCATGTTGCAGAGAGATTCTGTAAGCTCTATAGTCATCTCGTTCTCCACATTGTCAGTAAAGTCATCCCATATGGAACTCATCATATCTGGGGTAGTCGACAGCCTCCACATGTGACCCCAATCGTCGGGTGGTGTACCGCTACATCC
>JAAZGH010000129.1 GCA_012511325.1 Clostridiales bacterium
AATGTCATCAGTTTGGTGATCGGGAATGGTCATGACCAATCCATTTAACTGAGCTTTTGCACGATGCAAAAACCCAGTCAAGAATAGTTTTCGGATCACCATATTCTCGCTTCATGGCTTCCACTGAAATGATGTATTCTACCTGAGCTTGGTTCTTGCTATAATTTTGTCAGATCCGGCCGACTGCCTGTAACCATTTATTTGCGCCGGAATCGGGCGACAGAGCAAGCGGACGGAAATCCGGCGGGTCCATAAGGAGAAGATCATGAAAAGGATTGTTTGCTGCATTACCGCTTTGGTTTTAATCTTCGCGCTGGCAGCATGAACACCCTGATTTGCGACGAGGAGTGCAGTTTCCTGTCTGTTTCAAATGACTTTCTGCATTACGCCGGCGACCGCCTTTATAGAATGCGCACCGATGGCAGCGACAAGGTCGCGCTCACGGAGGATTTAACAATATTCCCGTGCGTTGCGGGCGATTGGGTGTATCGGACGGGGCGCTGCTTTCGCCGGCGATTCGTGCTGTTCAATGCGCCAGGTCTTCCCTAAAAACGCGGCTGCCCAGGAGGGTATAGTAAATAATATGAATCAAAATCTAATTCAGGACTATCGCCAGCTCGACTTTCAGCTGGCCGCTATTGCGGATATGCTAAATGGCGAAGAAGACTTTGAGGCGGATCTGTTCATTCCCGATCAGGAACATAAGTTGGCGGCGGAGTCACAGATATCGTCAGCTCGGGAGCGCCTTGATAGTCTGGATGCGCCGGATCCCGTATCTATTCTGCTTAAGTCGCATTTCTCTGACTATCTGGATGCGCAGACCAGTGAGCTGCGGGCAATATACAAAAATCCTGCGGTACAGATCGGTGATTTCAGTGAGACATTTGAGTTTCTTCTGACCAAGGATAGCAGAGCGGATCTGGTGAAAGCGGAACTGATGATCGGAAAGCTGAGCCGGACAGTGGATATGTTCCAAGCGATGGACTCCTGGCTGACTGCCGTGAAGCCGGTTTATCTTCTAGAGACTGCAGAGGCCTGCCGGACTAATGTCAAGGTTTTTACCCGCCTGCTCGATCAGCTCAAGACTCATCTCCCTGATTTGCCGGACAATATCTATGGCCGGCTGCAGTCTGCTTTCCAGACTTTTATCACACAAAATCGGAGCATGCAGGCTAAGCTGGAACTGAGGCTGAAACAAATTGCTCTGCCGGAACAGACAACGGAAGATAGCATTCTCAAGCTCGATCCCGAGGTTTATGCAGCTTATCTTTTATTACGACATGGCGTTGTCTTGTCAGAGTTGCTGGACTGGCATGAGGAGGAAATCGCCAGGACCAGGCAGTCTGTGCTGACAATTGCCAGTAGGCTGCGGATTCCTGAGGCTGCCGCGGCCAAGTCAATGGCAGATGTCAATGCTATTTTGCTTAAATACGCGGGACCGGCCGCATCAGCGGCGGAGATGCTGCAACGGGGCAATGAGTATATCAAGCGCACAGCTGCCGCTTGCAAGGATTTTGTCTGGTTGCCGGAGGAGAGTTGCTCTGTTGTCAATATCTCCAAGTCTCTCAAGGATTCCTATCCCTGGGGCGGCTACGGCGGCGGTTGCAAGCGCAGAAGACCATTGCAGGGAGAGATGTTCCTGAACGGTTACAATTACCGGGCTGTGACTGACGGCTGGATCAAAATGAATACGGTCCATGAGGCTTATCCCGGACATCATGTCCAATTTGTGCGCAATATCGTCGATCCGATTCCGGAGACATTGAAGCGCGGCGCTCGCTATACTCCGATTCTGGAGGGAGTTCCGCATCGATCGGAAGAGCTGTTCACCTTTGTGTTTCCGGAAGATCCGTTCTATCCGCTCTTTGTGGCCTACCGCAGGCATCATACAGCGGTTCGCATCAAGGCTGATTTGATGTTGCGCTATTTCGGCTATCCAATCAAGGATGTGGTGCGGTTGTACTGCTCAGAACTGGATTTTGATTGGAATACGGCGCGAGGACAAGTTCGGGCGCAGGAGTATATGCCCGGTTATTTTAACTGCTACTATTATGGTTTCAAGCTGATAAACCAATGGGAACAAGAATACGATTTTGATCAGAAAGAGTATACGGAGCTGTTGTTCTCGGCCGCCCGTATGAGTATGAGCAATTTCAAGCGTTTTCTGGATCTGACAGAAGCGGAACGGCACAGTCTGCTGAACAATTATGCCAGCCTCTATCAATTCGCGGATGATTATTCCGAAAAGCCGGACTGACAGTTGCAGCCTTCGTTAAGAAAAAGTATATTTCCGCGCCCTGATCTGTGATACAATTACCGGACAAAACTATTGTATTGGCGATCAGTTTGGCGTACAATTTCATTTCCTGATTCCGGAGCGATCAGGGGGAGGAAATTTTGACCTAAGGAGACAGGACAATAGAAAGATAAATTGACACTATATGGTTTTAATAATCTGACTAAAACTCTGAGTTTCAATATCTATGATATCTGTTATGCCAAAACGGCCCGGGAACAGAAAGACTATATAGCGTATATTGACGAACAATATAATTCTGAGCGTCTGACTTCAATTTTAGTTCATGTCACCGAAATGATAGGTGCCTTTATCCTCAATATTTCCAAGCAAGATTACGAACCCCAGGGTGCTTCGGTCAATGTGCTGATCGCCGAGCAGCCGCTGGAAAGGCAGCTGATCGATATCAGCTGCAACGCAGGCGAGGTAGCGAGATGCGATCGTCCGCCTTGCCTCGGTCTGCCGGAGCGCGAGACGGTCCATGCCCATCTGGATAAAAGCCATGTGACGGTGCATACTTTCCCGGAATGGCATCCGGATAAAGATATTTCTACTTTCCGGGTGGATATCGATGTCTCCACCTGCGGCACGGTGTCTCCGCTCAAAGCGCTGAATTATCTGATTTCCAGCTTCGATTCGGATATTATTACCATTGATTACCGGGTTCGGGGTTTTACGCGCGATACTACAGGCAAGAAACTTTTCCTCGATCATCCTATGACTTCGATTCAAAACTATATTGATCCGGAAACACTCCGGACCTATGATGCGATGGATGTCAATGTCTATCAGTCGAATATTTTCCATACCAAATTGATGGTCAAGGAGATCAATCTGCAGGATTATCTCTTTAATACCGATGCCTATGAGCTGCCTCCCCGCCGACGGCTGCAGATTCACGATGCGCTCCAGAAAGAGATGATCGAGATCTACAGCGGTGTGAATGTCTATGACTGACTCAGGGAAAACCCGCCCTGTACCGCCGGAGAGATTGCGCCGGATTCTTAACGGTACTCTGCTCGGCCAGGGCAACGAGATCCCTGATTATGAAGCACTGTTCCCAGGCAATCCCCAGGCCAAAGCACCTTTGTACGAGGCTGTGAGTCTCTACCGCAGCAAGCGCATTGTGCCATTTGATGTTCCCGGCCATAAACAGGGCAGGGGCAATCCCGATCTGCGGGCCTATCTGGGCGAGGACTGCCTGACAGTGGATGTCAACTCTATGAAGATGGTGGACAATCTCGTCCATCCCACATCTGTTATCAGAGAGGCTGAAGTCCTGGCGGCTCAGGCTTTCCGGGCAGCAGACGCCTTTTTCATGGTCAATGGCACCAGCAGCGCTATCCAAGGCATGATTATGTCTTCGCTGAATCCGGGGGATGAGCTGATCCTGCCGCGCAATGTCCACCGCAGTGTGATCAATTCGCTGATTCTGGCCCGGGGGACGCCGGTCTATGTCAATCCGGGCGTGCACACCGAATTGGGAATTCCTTTGGGCATGTCTCCGGCGGAGGTCGCGAAGACAATCCGCGAGCTTCCTAATGCTAAAGCCGTTCTGGTCAACCATCCGACCTATTACGGTGTCTGTTCCAATCTGAAAGAGATCACCCGCTTGGCGCATGAGGCGGGTATGAGGGTGCTGGTCGATGAAGCGCACGGCACTCATTTCCATTTCAACCCTGATCTCCCTGTTTCGGCCATGGCTGCGGGGGCGGATATGGCCGCGGTTTCTCTGCATAAGACCGGAGGATCACTGACGCAAAGCTCTCTGCTTTTATTAGGCGAAGGCGTTATGGATGACGCCGGCTATATTCGCCAGATTGTCAATCTGTCCCAGACGACCAGTGCTTCTTATCTGCTGATGGTGTCTCTGGATTTGACCAGGAGATTGTTGGCGTTCAAAGGCCGGGAAATCTATGATCGGGTCATAAAGCTGGCCAATTATGCCCGGTCGGAGATCAATCAGATCGGCGGCTATGATGCTTTCAGCAATGAAAAGACGGACGGAGATGCCTTTTATGAGTTCGATCTGACCAAGCTGTCGGTTCATACGCGCTCAATCGGTCTGGCCGGTATTGAAGTCCACGATCTGCTGCGGGATGAGTACGATATTCAGGTCGAATTCGGTGATCTGGGGAATTTCCTGGCTATCATCTCGGTGGGGGATCGGGCGGCGGTAATTGAGCGG
>JAAZGH010000130.1 GCA_012511325.1 Clostridiales bacterium
ATCAAGGACTGTGCTGTTACGGAGGGGCGTATTATTGCCGAGGCGGGTCTGCACGCGGAATATACCTCCAGTGAGCGAGTGGTTCGCGATGTTGTGGCCTGGGCTAAGGAAAAGAATCTGCAACTGCAGGTTCATCTTTCTGAGACGCAAAAAGAGCATGAGGAATGCAAGCAGAGACATCAGGGGTTGACGCCGGCGGCGTATCTGGATTCATTCGGCTTCTTTGATCAGCCGACAGTTGCCGCGCATGGTGTCTTTCTGGAGAATCAGGATCTGGATTTGCTGCGCGAACGGGGGGTAACTATCGCCCATTGTCCGTCTTCTAATCTGAAGCTTGGCAGCGGCATCGCCTCGGTGGCGAATTTTCTGCGCCATGGGGTGGCGGTTACGATCGGTACTGACGGGGCAGCTTCCAATAATAATCTCAATATGATAGAGGAAATCTCACTGGCGATACTGCTGGCAAAAGGCGTGAATCGCGATCCTTCTTTGATGGCGGCGACGGATATTCTGCCCATGGTCAGCAGCAACGGCGCCCGGGCACAGGGGCGGTACGATTGCGGCCGTCTTGAGGTCGGAGCCAGAGCGGATCTCTTCGTTATCGATCTGGCCAGGCCGCATCTGCAGCCGGTCTACAATTTGGCGGCGAATGTCTTTTGCAGCGGCCAGAGTTCAGATGTCGTGCTGACAATGGTTGACGGACAGGTATTGTATCGTGATGGCAGCGCCACCTTTATCGATCTGGAACGCGTCCTGTTTGAAGTTAATAGAATCAGGGCAGAAAAGCTGCGTCAACTTAGCTAATCTGCCCCAATCAGAAAATTAAGTATTTCAGGTTTTGTGTCGGCTGCGTGTCAGCTCTTAGATGGGCGGGGTGCCTTGCGGAGAGAGCTTAATTCTCCAAAATTCACAGCCAATATCATTCCTCATCCGGCAAAGTATTCGGATCCAGATCTTGTACAGCTTCGACCAATTGCAACAGCTCGGAGATGCGTCCGTCTTTAGTATCGAGCTGTGAAAGTTCCGCAACTACATCATTCGGTTTGTAAGTGCCGAAGTACTGGGATTGTCTCAGTATGCCCGCGAAGGCGGCCACACTGTAGGCTAAGCGCATATTGTCTGATGGTCGATCCGAGAAGACGCTTTCGGTTACGGGTGTGCTGATCAGACGGCTGGTCTCGCCTGCGGGATCTTTATAACGGACATTGACTGTCAGCAATTCATCAGCATGCGGCGCACTGGCGGAATCGGCATCGGTATCAGTCTGTCCGTAGCGGCCCGGATCGACTTTAGGCACGAATTCCTCTGCTCCGGGCAAATATAGTTCATAGAGAGCCGTGACCGTATGGCCGGCACCCATTTCGCCGCCGTCCTTGGTGTCGTCAGCGAAATCCTCGCGATTCAGCTGCCTGGTCTCATATCCGATCTGGCGATAGCCGATCACTTGCTGAGGATTGAACTCCAGTTGCAGCTTGACATCTTTGGCGACTATTTCCAGAGTAGAGCCTATTTCCTCAACCAGAACCTTGCGCGCTTCCAGAATCGAATCTATATAGTGATAGCTGCCGTTGCCATGGTCAGCCAGGATTTCCAGCTTGCTATCCTTGAGATTGCCGCTGCCGAAGCCGAGCGTGGTAACGGAAATCCCTCGCTTGCGATTTTCTTCCACCATGCGCTTCAGATCTCCATCCGAAGTAACGCCGATATTGAAGTCACCGTCTGTAGCCAGAATAATGCGATTGTTTCCCTCAGGTATGAAGTTTTCCTGCGCCAGTTGATATGCGGTACTGATTCCCTGAGAGGCAAAGGTAGCGCCGCCGGCTTCAAGATCCTCGATATAGCGGATAATCTCAGCTTTATTTTTCCCGCTGACGCCGTTACAGATGATTTGATCACTGCTGGCATAGATTACGATCGAGATGCGATCCTCAGCTGTCAGATTTTCCGTCAACAAATGGAACGAGCGCTTAACCAATTGCAATTTATCCGGGCTGTCCATAGAGCCGGACACATCGATCAGGAACACCAGATTCGATGGCTTGCGTCCGGAATTGTCCAGCTCGCGGGCTTTCAGGCCTACCAGCAGCAGTTTGCTGTTTTTGTTCCAGGGTGTGTCGATCATCTCAGTGGTAATCGCCACCGGGTCAGTGCCGGTTGGATAAGCATAATCGTAAGTAAAATAATTAACCATTTCCTCGACCCGCACCGAATCAAGATACGGCCACATCCGGTCGTTTAGGATCTGCCGTCTGACATTCGCGTACGAAGCGGTATCAACATCGGCCGCAAAGGTCGAGAATCTCTGTTCCTGCGTATTGATGATCCGATTCTCGGTGAAGTCTTGATATTCTTCAGTATTCCATTGTGGCTCCGGATAGTACGGCATATCGAGGGCAGGAATCATATCAGGTTCATTTACCAGACCAACCTCTTCTTCCCCTATTGTTCTTTCGGCTTTAGTGGCCTGATTGTCAGTCTTTGTTTGACCTGCCGGACGGGCAGTCGTATTTTTAATTTCCATTACTGATTGACCACAGGAAACCAGGGTCAGAATGATAGCTAGAATCAGGGCAATCGTGCTTAGCTTTTTCATTTTTAATTCCCCCATGGCATTGATTTGTTTGCGTTTTGCGCCTTTCACCATTTAGACGGCGGGAAGGGGAAAAAAGTTCCTGACAGCAATTATAGCAAGTAACAGGGAATAATCGGAGAAGAGAAAGGGGAGAGAGGAAAGATGTGCTCCCTTGTGAATAATGGCGACAAATAGCGAAAAGAGCCCTGGTTGTAGGCTCTTTTCTGAGGAGACGTATGAAGAGGTGTTGTATGTAAGGTTTACTTACGGACTCATTGTAGTAGTTTTTTGTGTACTCGATTTCGCAAAATCATGAACTATTGTGAAAAAACTTGAACTTGTCCACTTATAGTCAAGAGCCCAGATAAGCCTCTCGGATACGTTCGTCATGCAGCATCTCGCTTGCTATCCCCTCGTGGACAATCTTGCCGGTTTCCAGAACATACGCCCTGTCAGCAATACTTAAGGCCATCCGGGCATTTTGTTCCACTAGGAGGATCGTCGTACCCTCGCTTCGCATCTCCTGAATCAGGTCGAATACTTCCCGGACGAGCAAAGGAGCAAGTCCCATGGATGGTTCGTCCATCAGCAGCTATTTAGGTCTGGACATCATGGCCCTGGCAATGGCCAGCATCTGCTGTTCTCCGCCGGAGAGAGTGCCTGCCGGCTGACGTCTTCTTTCCGCCAGGCGCGGAAAGCGTTGGAAGATTTTATTCATATCAGCTTTGATTTCAGATTTTTTGTGTCTGGTATAGGCTCCCATCTCCAGATTATCCTCAACCGTCAGGCGGGTAAAAATACGACGCCCTTCAGGTACCTGAGCCAAGCCGGTCTCCAGGATATTCTCCGGCCTTACTTTCAGCAGGTCATATTCCTTAAAGAGGATCTGGCCTTGTCTGGGCCGGAGGAGACCGGAAATGCAATGCATGATCGTGGTCTTGCCGGCGCCGTTGGCGCCGATTAAGGAAACCAATTCACCTTCTTCTTTAATTTCCAGGTTAATCCCTTTGACGGCGTGGATTGAACCGTAAAAAATATGGAGATCTCTAATCGCAAATAATGTACCCATAATCAGACCTCATAGCCCAGGTAGGCGTTAATGACTTCTTCGTTATTCTTGATTTCCTCCGGCGATCCCTCGGCAATGACACAGCCATAGTTCAATACCACAATTTTTTCACAGATGCCCATTACTAATTTCATGTCATGCTCAATCAGCAGGATCGCAATCTCAAAGTGTTGCCTGATGCGGTCAATCGTACTCATCAGTTCCTCTGTTTCAGATGGATTCATGCCTGCGGCCGGCTCATCCAGCAACAGGACGCGCGGCTTGGTCGCCAGGGCTCGGCAGATCTCCAGCTTGCGCTGCTGGCCATAAGGCAAACTCGCCGCATAATGATCGGCATAAGGTACCAAATCAAAGACATCCAGCAGTTCCAGCGCTCTGCTATGTGTCACTTTCTCTTCTTTCCAATAGGAGGGAAGACGGAAAACGCCTGTGGCAACGGAATACTTGCCTTGTTGCAGGCAGCCTACTTTTACATTGTCTATAACCGGCATATTGCGGAAGAGACGGATATTTTGAAAGGTACGCGTCAGACCCTGGGTCACAGCCTGATGAGGTTTCTTGCCTTTCATCTCCTTGCCGTCCAGGAAAATATGGCCACTGTTCGGCTGATAGACATAGGTTAACAGATTGAAGACAGTCGTTTTGCCGGCACCGTTTTGACCGATCAGACCGGTAATGCTTTTGTCTTCCACGGAGAAACTAACATTGTCGACAGCAGTAAGTCCGCCGAAGCGCAAGGTTAAATCTTTAACTTCCAGCAGTGCCATCTTATCTCCTCCCTTTCCATTTGCGCTCAAGAGCTTCTTCCGGAGCCCCGGTAGCTGTGCCTAATCTGTCGCTGACCGCACTGTCCGCCTTGCGTTCAGCAGTACCGCTGACCGGTATATTTTCCTGCGGACTGGCACTGCTGCCGCCCACACCCGATTGCGGCGATGTTCTCAGTCCGTTTCTGCCCAACAATCTGGCAAAGAGACGTTGCGACAATTCTTTCTGCCCCAGCAGGCCTTCCGGACGATACAGCATCAGCAGAACCAGTACGACAGAATAAATCAAGGTGCGGTAGACAGCCAGGCCTCTCAAAATCTCCGGCAATAAAGTCAGGAAGAAAGCCGAAATGACCGAGCCGGTCAGAGAGCCGATACCTCCCAGCACAACCATAACCATAAAGTTTATAGACTGATTGTAATCAAAAAATTGTGGTTCCAGAACGCCCTGATAATGAGCGTAGAGGCCGCCTGCGACACCGGCAAAAAAGGCAGACAGGGAAAACGCCAGCAGTTTGTAGCGGGTGACCGCTACTCCGGAAGCCTCAGCGGCGATATCATCTTCTCTGATCGAGAGAATCGCTCTGCCGTGGCGGGAACGAATCAAAGTATAAATAATGATAATGGTCAGAATCAGAATCCAATAACTCATAGTGTAATTTGTGGTCAGAGAGATACCGGTCATTGGCTGACCGCCCCCCGTGATTTTCAGAGCACGCACTACAACCTTGACAATCTCGCCGAAAGCCAGAGTGGTAATTGCCAGATAATCGCCACGCAAGCGCAAGGCGGGAATGCCGACAATAATGCCGGAAATAGCAGCCAGCAAACCGCCGATAATTAATGACAGCAACAAAATAGGTATGTCCCCTGGTTTTTTGAAAGCAATAGTTACCAGAGCAGAGGTATAGGCCCCACGGACATAAATCCGGCATGGCCGAGGCAAAGCTCTCCCAACAAGCCGGTCGAGAGGTTAAGTGATACAGCGGCGATACTGAAGATGCAGCCAAGAGTAAAGAGATCACGGTAACTGCGGCTGACAGTTCCGCTGCTGAACAACAGATGGAAAGCCAGGAAGACTGCCGCTGCCGCTGCCAGATTGACTACATAGGATAAGAATTTAGATTTTGTCATTTCCGCCTCCTACACTTTCTCTCTCTCGCTCTTGCCTAAGAGACCCGCCGGCTTCAGCAGCAAGACCAGGATCAGAATAATAAAAACAACTCCCTCTGAAAGCTGTGTCAACTGCGATGGCATATACGCCTTGGTCATTGTTTCGACCAGACCTAGCAGGAATCCTCCTAACATTGCTCCCGGTATCAGGCCAATGCCTCCCAGCACCGCGGCAATAAATGCTTTGATGCCCGGCAGTGACCCCATATAGGGAGTAATCTGCGGATAAGAAACTATATAGAGCGCGGCAGCAATACCCGCCAGGGCAGAACCGATCGCAAAAGTCATAGCTACGATCCGGTTGACTTTGATCCCCATCAGATAAGAGCCTTTAAGATCTTCCGATACAACCAGCATGGCTTTGCCTGCCTTGTGCCGGGAAACAAAAAGCTGGAGCAAGATCATCACAATTACGGCAGTTACGATTGTGATCAAAGTCCAGGAGCTGAAAATAATCTTGCCCAGTTTTAAGACCGGAAATCTGGTTGCGGTCATCGGGAAAGCCCGGGGGTCGGGAGTAAACAGGATCATATAGAGTGTCTGCAGGAACAGGCTGATGGCAATGGCCGTAATCAGTGCTGACAGCCGGGAAGCATTGCGCAGGCGCCTATAGGCAATTCTTTCGATCAGGACACCGATGACAACCGATAATAAGGTTGCCAATACTGTAGACAGCAGAAAAGACAACTGCCATTTAGTCATAAAGAAATAGATGAAATAGGCAGCTGTCATAATGATTTCGCCATGAGCGAAGTTGATCAGCTTGATGATACCGTAGACCATGGTATAGCCCAAAGCAATCAGGGCGTAGATCGACCCTATTTGTAAACCGTTCAGAAACTGCATAATGAAATATGTCATATTGGTCTCAGCTTTCAGCTTTACAGCAAACTTCCTCTAATCAAGGACAAAGTCATGAACCAAGAGGTTTGTCGCCTGCCTGGCTCATGACTTCGAAAAAACTAATTTTTAATTATGGTTCGTTGCGAACCAGTCTTAACTTAACCCAGTCAGACTACTCATCACTTTTCATCTTGGTAAAGAGTGTATAAGCTCCATCCTTGATCAAGATGATCGACACAGTTTTAATAGGGTTATTGTTTTCATCAAAAGTAATATCGCCGGTAACGCCCTCATATTCTATATTTTTCAGGGCGTCTACTATAGCCGCGGAATCTGTCGATCCGGCTTTTTCAATGGCCTGGACCATCATCATAGCCGCATCATAGCCCAGAGCGGAGAAAGAGATTGCTTCCACACCATATTCTTCGCGATAAGATGTAAGGAAATTCTGCAGTTTCTCTGCCGGATCGTCCGGTGCATAGTGATTGGTGAAGTAAGCTCCGTCAGCGTCATTCTTGTCCGCGCCGATTACATTTTCACTCAGTATGCCATCCCAGCCATCACCACCGAGGAAGGGAACATCCAGACCGATCTGCTTGGCCTGACGGACAATCATAATATTATAATATTATCGTTATAGTAGTTAGGAACATAGAGCACTTCCGGCTC
The DNA here is from genome assembly GCA_012511325.1 of Clostridiales bacterium. GTDB lineage: Bacteria > Bacillota > Clostridia > Saccharofermentanales > DTU023 > UBA1046. Next base: position 7,091 of record JAAZGH010000130.1, read on the forward strand.
GGCTGCCAAAATCTTGGTCAATTGGGTCTTGAAATCGGTGTCGCCTGCGTTATAGATCTCGGTTGTGACAACTTCGACCCCCAGATCTTTGCACTTGGCAGTAAAAGCATCATTCAAACCCTGAGCATAAGGATCTGAGACATCGTACAGCACGGCAGCTTTCTTGAGCTTCAGATTCTCAGCCACGAAAGTTCCCATCAAGGAGCCTTGGTTGTCATCAATGAAACAGGCGCGGAAAACATTCGGCCCTTGCTTAGTAATATCGGCAGAGGTTCCTGTAGGTGTAATCATAGGCAGATTATCCAGTACCGCTCTCTGAGCCACTGCGATTGAGGGACCGGAGGTTACGTCACCAATCAGAGCAATGACCTTGTCCTCGTTGACGAGACGGTTATAGGCATTGGTTGCCTCAACCGGCTCACCCTTCTCATCATAGACAATGTATTCAATTTGTTTGCCCAGCACGCCGCCATTAGCGTTAACTTCTTTTATGGCCAGCTGTGCGCCATTATCGGCAGCAATACCGTAAACCGATACCGGGCCGGTTAGCGGTGCTAAGCCGCCAATCTTAATCTTGTCTCCCGCGGGCGTTTCACCATCTGTTCCAGCAGCATCTGTAGCAGCGGCATCATCAGCCGCCGGTTCGGTAGTCTTCGTTTCAGTTTTCCCGCAGGATGTCAGCAGCATAATAATCGCCATCAACACCAGCAGTACTGATACAAATTTTTTCGTTTTAGACTTTTTCATACAATTGACCTCCTGTGTTATTGTACCGTTCGATAACGCTCAATATACTGTTAGGTGCATTTTTATTCAGTACTAAGCTCTTATTATCGAATTCTTTCGATTCTATAAGCATTTATTGTAAAGGTCAAACGAGTATTAAAAGACTGGCATTTTGTTATAATATTATAATTGTGCGGCATTATTTATGTGCATATTGTAGATCAAAGCATTATGTCGGACTGTAGTTAAGCCGAGCCCAGTTGTGGTATGCTTTTTAAGCAGATTCAGAAGCTGATCAGCTGATGAGGGGTGAAAGAAAAATTGCTTAAGACATTATTTAGCAAACAGGATATGACGTTGGGAACACCCTGGAAGAAAATTCTTTATTTCAGTGTGCCCCTGCTAATCGGGAATATCGCTCAGCAGATGTACAATACCGTTGACAGTATCGTGGTCGGACAATATGTCGGCGATAACGCCCTGAAAGCGATCGGCAGTTCGGCGCCGGTGCTGCATTTGTTGATTATTTTTTTCACGATGATCGGAACCGGCAGCAGTATTATGGTCAGCCAGTACTATGGCGCCAGAGACCGGGTCAATCTATCGAAGTCGATCAATACAGCTCTGATCTGGACGGCAATTATCAGCACCGCTCTGCTGATTCTCGGCCTTTTTATCACTGACCCTTTGCTGAAGCTGACAAAGACTCCTGAAAGCTATATCGGCTGGAGCAAAGATTATCTGACGATTTACTTTTGGGGTATCCATGGTTTGGCTTTCTATAATATTCTGGCCGGAATCCTGCGCGGATTAGGCGATAGTATCAGTTCCCTGGTATTTGTGCTAATTGCCACAATACTGAATATCGTTCTTGACCTATACTTTGTCAGGGAACTCGGCCTGGGCGTGGCGGGAGTTGCTATTGCAACCGTTATCAGCCAGTATGTCTCTGCCGTATTGACACTTTTGAGACTTAAACGGTATCAGGATTTTGACTTTTCTTTCAAAACCGCGAAGCCGGATTGGCAAACCAGTAAAGATCTGTTCCGTCTTGGTATTCCTTCCGGGATTATGCAAAGTATGTTTGCCGTCTCTATGCTCTTTGTCCAAAGCCTGACCAATCAGATCAATATTGCTGACATCTCAACTATGGTAATCCGGGTTGACGGCTTCGCCATGTTGCCAAACTTCACCTTTGGCATCGCAATGGCCACATTCACAGGACAGAATGTAGGCGCCGGCAAAATGCATCGGCTAAAGCAGGGCGTCAAACAAGGTTTGGCTGTTGCCCTCGTGACGACCATTACACTGACAGGACTTCTGATTATTTTCGGTAAGAATATCATGCGCCTGTTTACTAAGACAGAAACTAATGTCGAATTAGCCTATTCCATGATGCTGGTGCTGACGGCAGGTTATATTGCTTTTGCTATCACCCAGGTTTTGAGCGGAGTGATGAGAGGGGCGGGCGATACTTTGACTCCGATGTGGATTACGATTTTTAACAATATCGTCTTCCGTATCCCGATGGCCTACCTGATCGCTTACCTGACCAAATCAGCGGAATGGCCGCATGGCCGGCCCATCTCTACTTTTGGCTCACTGGTATTAACTTGGTTTATGGGCACAATACTGATTTCGATCTTTTTTAAACGGGGCAGATGGAAGGACAAGGCTCTCGTCAAGACCAACCAAGTAACGGGCGAGGACATAAGCTTTCAAGCCGACGAGTTCTAGTACCCTCGTCAGCTGGACCTCAAATATGCTACAATTATAGTCTAACGCCGTAACCGGCCTGCAGTTGATCGCGGGTCCCGTGCGATGCGGCCCGTGAACCCCGTCAGGTCTGGAAGGAAGCAGCGGTAAGCGGTAAACCGTAGGTGCCGCGGGGGTGCCAGCCTCAACTGCAGTCCGGATGCGGCGTTTGTTCCAGAAGGGAGACTCACAATGGCCAGAATTGCATATTATCGAGAATGGAGACCCCGGGACTTTGATGAGGTCGTAGCCCAGGAACAAGTGGTATTCCCCTTACGGCAGAGCATAGTCAAAGGCGAGATCGGACATGCTTATCTTTTCACCGGCACCAGAGGCACAGGCAAGACATCTCTTGCTCGCATCTATGCCAAGGCGGTTAATTGCCTTGATATCCGGAACGGCAATCCTTGCAACCAATGCGCCATCTGTAACGGGATTAATGATGGCTCTCTGATAGATGTAGTGGAGATGGACGCCGCGTCACACAACAGTGTTGACAATATCCGGCGCATGGCTGACGAAGTTCTCTTCGCTCCGGTCACCGCTCGTTATAAGGTATATATTATCGACGAGGCTCATATGTTGTCCGGTGGTGCTTTTAACGCTCTGCTTAAAACTCTGGAAGAGCCTCCCGCACATGCCATCTTTATTCTCGCCACGACAGAGCCGCACCGGATTCCGGCTACAATCATATCTCGCTGCCAGCGATACGATTTCCGCCGCATACCGCTGGACGAAGTAACGAAGCGACTGCGCATAATTGCCGACCATTATCGGATTGACATAGCTGATGACGCGCTGAGAACAATAGCCCATCTGGCCGAAGGCACTCTGCGCGATGCTATTTCTTTGCTGGATCAGGCCAGTACAGGCATCGAGGGACAGATTACGCGCGATGCTCTGCTTGATCTGGTCGGTCTGATGGATGATGATTTCATGGCGGAACTGGCAGAAGCACTGCTCCTCAAGCGCGTTGATCGTCTTCTGTTCTTGATCTCTCAGCTTATGATGTCCGGGCGCGACTTGATCCAGTCAGTTA
>JAAZGH010000131.1 GCA_012511325.1 Clostridiales bacterium
CTCTTCAACAGGTCATTGCTGCTGTTAATGCAGTGAAGAGATTATCTGCCATCCTGAAGAAAGCAGGCGGCAAGAAGAAAACTAAAAAGAAAACCAAGAAGAATAAGAAAGACAAGAAGACCTTTTTCTAAATTTGTTTTGATTATGCAAGGACTAAGCGACTATAAAATGTAGTCGCTTTTTCATCCATGTGAAATATCTGAAGTGTTATACTTAACTAAATTGTAAGGTAGGAAAAACTATGCCTGATCGCAGTTTAGAATCTAAACGTGATTTAACCAGACAGGCGGACCGCAGCTATGCGGTAATGTCGTTCTTCCTGCCTTTTCTGATTTTATCGATTGCATACGCCACCAGAGCAATTTTCCCCTTTGGCGATAAACATATTTTGACAGTGGATCTTTATCATCAATATGCGCCCTTTCTTGCTGAATTGCGAACAAAAATTCTTAGCGGCGACAGTTTATTTTACAGTTTCGCCGGCGGATTGGGAGTTAATTTCTATGCTCTGAGCGCATATTATCTGGCCAGCCCCTTAAATTTAATCCTTTTGCTCTTTCCCGCGGCATTCCTGACGGAAGGAATTTTACTGCTGACATTAATTAAACTGTCTCTGGCAGGCTTTACTTTTAATATGTTCCTTAGAAAAACTTTCCGGAAGCATGGTCCGCTGGCTGTTGGCTTTTCAACCATGTATGCTGTTTCTTCCTATGTGATTGCTTATAGCTGGAATATCATGTGGCTTGATTCATTATATGTGGCGCCGTTGGTAATTTTGGGAATGGTTTACCTGATCAGGGATAACAAATTCTGGCTTTATACTTTGAGTTTGGCTTATCTGTTATTCGTCAATTTCTATATGGCCTGGTTTGTCTGCCTCATGGCTGCATTATTATACCTTCCGTTCTTGTTTCGTTTCGCGCCGGAACATAGACCGTTGATAAAGTTGCTGACCACAGTGAAAACTGTATTTTTTACCGCACTGGGCGCAGGTCTTTCTGCTTTTATGCTCTGGCCGACTTACCTGGCTATGCAGGTCACTTCCGCAGCGAATGATACTTTTCCGACTGCAGTTGAGAAAGTTGCCACCTTATTTGACTATTTCGGCCAACATCTTTTGTTGGTTGAGCCTACGGTTCGCAGCGGTTTTCCCAATCTTTATTCGGGAATTCCGGTTTTACTCCTTTTGCCTATTGCTTTTCTGAACTCAAGGGTTAAATTGAGAGACCGAGTTCTTAGTCTGTCAGTTATTGCTTTTATGATTTTAAGCTTCAGTACTAATATTCTCAACTTTATCTGGCATGGTTTCCATTATCCCAATCAGCTGCCTTTCAGAAATTCATTTGTCTATATTTTTGTTATCCTGACCTTTCTATATGAGGCTCTTCCGGGCATTAGACAGCTAAGACGGGAGACTATTTTCTGTTTTGCATTTACCCTGATTGCATTGATTATCGTGGTTGAGAAAATGGGTGAAAATAAAGCCTCAAGTTACAGCGCTTTAATCAGCATTGTTTTTCTTTTGCTGTACACAGTAGTTTTTATCCGTTTGTTGGATGCCGAGCAGCGCAGGAGACCGGTGACTCTTTTGCTACTTGCCGTAATTATTGTAGAGTCGGTTTTTTCCACTTGTACCGGGCTTTATTATCTCGATAAAAATGAATATTTTGGCAGTCGGGACGGTTATGCCAGCGGTCCGGTAGCGGAATCGGTGCGTGCCGCAGCAATACAGTTGGAGGATTTTACTGAAGATACCTCTTTTTTCCGTACTGAGGTCTATCCTGCTAAAACCTCTAATGATCCTTGCCTATATGGCCTAAAGGGTCTGACTCTTTTTGATTCAACTGTTCCGGAGAAACCGGTTCGTTTTTTTAAAGAATTAGGTTTATTCAGCAATGGCATTAACAGTTATAAGTATGACGGATCGAATATTGTCCTTGATAGTTTATTCGGCATCCGCTATCTGATCTTGCGCAACAAGGATTACTGGCAGGATTCAAATAGGTATTTAGTTTTGTCTAATGATGATGTTGAAGCGTTGGAAAATCCCTATGCTTTGAACTTGGGATACAAGGTATCTTCTGGAGTTCTGCATTATGACAGTGCCGGTGAAAATCCGCTCGAAAATCAAAATCGCTTGCTCTGCGCCATGGATCCTGAGTTTTCAGATGTTTTCGTTGATATGCCGCTTGAAATCGGACCGGCACTGCAAGGGAATATTGATTATTATGGTGAATCAGATAATATCTTCAGTTTTGAGAAAAACTCCGATGACAGTACCCCAACTTATACTTTCCTATTAACAGCGGCTGAGGCGGGTACTTATAATCTGGCCTTCGATATGAGAGGCCACCGCACTTCCTCAGGAAAGATCACAATCGAAGACAGAAGCTTCAATTTCTCAGCCAAGGCAATTGGCAATGCGGAAGTTGGCTATCTCGAGGCAGGGCAGACCGCTAGTATTGAGATTAGCCTCAGCGCTAAAGCGGAAAAATCAGGAGAAATTGAATTATATGCTGCAAAATTGGATCAAGAAGCATTTACCGCCGGTTTCCACCGTTTGCAAGCGGCGCAGCTTGACTTGACAGATTTCTCGGATACTTATTTTAGTGGCAGGATCACGATGCCCGAAGCCGGTTTGCTCTTATTGACTATTCCTTATGACCGCGGTTGGACAGCGGAAGTAGGCGGTAAGCCTCAGACTATCCTGACAGTTAATGATTCTCTGATGGCATTGGAGCTGGAAGTGGGCGAACATACTGTTGAAATGTCCTTCCTGCCCTATGGCTTCAGAGATGGTGCCGCGATTACTCTAATTGCTCTGGCTATTTTGTTGATGATAGCTTTGATTAAATTAATAATTTATATTTTGCGGCGCCGCAAATCCGAACGCGAGCAGATGTCCTTAGCTTTTATTACCGCACAAGATTCAACTTTCAGTACTGATGAAATATTGGATGAAGGAATAACTTATATTTCTGACAGGGGGAATGATATGAAAAAGATTCGTTTCTATTATTGCGATGCCTGTGCTAATCTCGTTGTTCTATTGAATGAAGGAGCAGGTGAGCTTATATGTTGTGATGAGCCTATGGAACTTCTCGAGGCCAAGACAACCGGTGATGATGTTTATGACCATACGCCTTTAGTGGAAAAAACGGATCGCGGCATCATTGTCAAAGCCAGAACTGATCATGAGCAAGCCGCTGATGGCGTAATTACCTGGGTTGCTGTGGTACAAGGCAATCGTTATCAGATTTGTTTCCCTGATCAGGATGAAGGCGATATCGAATTTATGCTCAAAAATGAACCTGCCGAAGTCTATGAATTCTGTACTGTTCACGGCTTGTGGAAAACCCGGGTCAAGCAGCGCATAGAAATAGAGAGCCTAATATGAAAAGAGCTGATTATATTTCATGGGATGATTATTTTCTCGGTGTTGCGCTGCTGGCTGCCAGACGGAGTAAAGATCCGGGCACACAGGTGGGTGCCTGCATTGTATCGCCACAAAATAAAATTGTCAGTATCGGCTATAATGGCATGCCATATGGCTGCAGTGATGATGAATTTCCTTGGAGCCGCAGTGGAGACGCCCTGGAGACAAAATATCTCTATGTCTGTCACGCGGAATTAAATGCTATTTTGAACGCCTCCGGCCGTGACTTGCAGGGTTGCCGCATCTATGTGCCTTTATTTCCCTGCAATGAGTGCGCCAAAGCTATCATACAATCCGGTATTACAAAAGTACTATATCTATCGGATAAATACAGCGAAACGGATGTTGTCATAGCTTCCAAACGAATGCTGATGTCAGCCGGTGTAGAGTTGGTTAAGCTGGAGCCTGAGCTAGGGGAAATCTGCATTTCTTTCAAGGCAGAAGATGTGTAGCAATATTACAAATTGCCTGTCAGTCGCTTTAATTCAGCCAATTCTTTATAGGTCAAATAACGCCAGGTCCCCGGCGCCAGATTGCCAAGATTAATATGCATAATTCTGATCCGCTTTAAGGAGACAACCTCAAAGCCCAGATATTCGCACATGCGCCGAATCTGACGGTTTAAGCCTTGAGTCAGAATAATGCGAAAAGAGTTTTTGCCTAAGCGTTTGATTTTACTGAATTTTGTGATCTGTCCCAGAACCGGAACTCCGTTCTGCAGTTGCCAAAGCTCCTCATCATTGATTATTTTATTGACAACGACTTCATATTCCTTTTCATGCTTATTCTCTGCCCGCAAAATAGGGTTAACCATTGACCCGTCATTAGTCAATAAGATCAGACCTTCTGACATTCTGTCTAATCTGCCGATCGGAAAGATTCGCTTTGGATAATTGAGATAATCGATGATATTATCCTTTCTTCTCCTATCGGTAGTGGTAGTAATCCCGACAGGTTTATGGAAGGCCAGATACACTAGCAGATCTTGCTCAAGTGGTACGATGGTTTCGCCATCAATCTTGACAATATCCTTAACGCCGATCAGATCGCCGATTTTGGCAAGCTTACCATTGAGCCTTACAAGACCGGCCTTAATCAATTTGTCCGCCTCACGTCTGCTACAGTATCCGGCGGCAGAGATATATCGATTAATTCGGATCTTGCTCATCGTGAGAATCCTTATTTTTGAATAGAGATTTGATGGCATCTGACAGCGACAGGTCCCTGGTATCCGTTTCGGTACTGATTATGGCCTGATCGCCGGCGTATCCGGACTCAGAGGAGCCGGATGGATTGATGACGTCTTCGTCAATGCTGTCTATGACTAATTCGTGGTCTTCGGGCAGGCTGGAAAATACTTCCTTAATATTTTGCTGGGAATTCATAATTGTGTCCGCATAGGGAATTAAAAGACGAAAATCCGCCCCCTGACCCGGTTCGCTATGAACATCCAGATCGTGTCCCATATGGGCTGCAAGTTCTTTAGCAATAGAAAGACCAAGGCCGGTTCCGGGTTGAGCATGGGCGCGATCAGCCTTGAAAAAGCGGTCGAAGACATGATCAATATCTTCGCCTCTGATACCGGGTCCCGAATTATGGACAACGATTGCTAAATGTTGCTCCTGCTCTCTGACTTTGATGACGATCTTGCCCTCTTCCGGCGTATATTTGATTGCATTGTCGAGCAGGATAACAAGAATCTGTTCTACTCGGTCAGGATTACCCCACAGCGAGGGGATTTCATGCAGGGGATGTTCGTTTTCCAAACTCAGGGTTAGATTGCTCTCCTCAGCAGTAAGCTGGAATCTGAAGATCAAATCGGACAGCATGCGATCTATGGAGAATGCCTGTTGCTTAATAATCGCTTCCCCGGTCTGAATCCGCGAGAGTTCAAGCATATCATTGATCAGGCGCGACAAACGATGTGTTTCCCGCAGCAGAATTTCGTAATAACGTTGCCGGTCGCTGGCAGACTTGACCATACCTTCGCTTAGAGGTTCAAGCAATCCGCGCATGGCGGTGAGGGGAGTGCGCAGTTCATGGGAGACATTGGCAATATAGTCTCTTCTGGTCATTTCCAGACGCTCGGCTTCCGTTATATCCCGAA
>JAAZGH010000013.1 GCA_012511325.1 Clostridiales bacterium
GCCTGCCGCTACTAACTCTCGCTTTGCAGCTTCTTCTGTAAGAATTACAACGATTCGCTTTGCCGGCTCAGTTTCACCTGAGATCATGCCCCGGATAATTGTTTCAGCCTGCTCGCCCGCAATATTGTAAAAGGATTCCAAGTCATACTTAAGCTTGACAAGTGACTTTGACATATCCAGGGCTTGTTCTTCGGTCAGCCCCATGCTCTGAGTCATTGTGTACCATGTGCCGACAGTTTTACGGACTTCAAAGGCGTTAACACCAAGAGCGTTTTGCATCGAGTCCGCCCATTTTCTGGTGGAGTCTGCCCATCTACCTAAAGTAGTCTCAAACAACGAATCCGACTCAACTACTTCCATTGCAAGCTGGATAGAGTCTTTCAGGTAGCCAACAACCTTATGAACAGAGAAAATCGCAGCGGCAGCTCTCGCAGCTTTGCTAACGATGCTGTTCAGGCCGTTGCCATAAGCTTCTGCTGCAGCTTTTCCGGCCTTAAATTCTTTGTTGGTATCTTCTGTAACATCCCAGACTGCTTTGAGCTCGGACTTGATTTTGCCGATGTCTTGAGTCAGTCTGGCGTAGTCTGCTCTCCACTCAACAATTAATGATTCAACAACTGTCCCATCCATTGTCCCATCCATAGCAGACTCCTTTCTATGCCATCTTTTCGGCTTGTTCTTTTGCCGCAGCCTCTAATCCCGCTGCCATCCTGTTCATTTCCAGATCCCACATACGCTCTTGTCTCGCCCAGATCTCCTCCTCTGACAAGTCAGAGGGCATATCTTCACCGTTTTGAGGCGGGAACATTTCTGATACTGATTTGGGATATGAATATTGTTCGTTACGCGCTGCAACATAGGTAGCATTGAAGGCAATGCCGTAATACCAAGCTTCCAGTTGTATTTTCTTTAGGCTTGCATATTCTCGATCATTGGCAGCTTCTAGCCAGTCAAGGTTTTCACCGTAAGTTTGCATGCCCCAATCACGAGGTAACATGCCATGAGTAAGGCATGCAAAATACAAGTCCTCAGCTAATTCACCTAGCGTTTTGCTCCGGGCCTTGGCTTCGGCGCTGGCGTCTGCGTTGCTTTCGCCTTCGCCTGCAGCTCCTGCATCGCTTTCTGCTGCACTTCCTTTATCCTGACTATATAGGCGGCCATAACTTCTCTGCCGCCCTTGTCGAAAAAACCGGATTCAGTACAGATATCTAGAACCAATTGCGCGAAGTCAGTTGCCGTTTTACCCGTATCGATTAGGTCATCATAGAGCTCATAAGCTTTATCGACCGGAACCGGTTCATCACTGTTTCTGTCTTGTAGAATGCCCCATAAAAATGGCACTGTGATGTTCACCGGATCTCCCATTGCTTCAATGGTTGCTTGTGCAAAGGGAATGCCTTCAGGCAAGAGATCCTGCACACCCTTTATATGTTTTGAGTAGATTCGCAGCGGGATCTCACGATCTTTCACTTTTAATGTTTTCATTATATTTTTCTCCTTAAAAGATTGAGGCCACCACTATGGACGGCCTCTTATAAATGCTGTTAATCAGTTAGCAGTTATTAACCTCCACCGCCGCCTGCAGGAGGAGGAGCCGGTACAACAATCGTTGCAGGTGCCGTAGCATTCTTCTCAACGTTCTTAACTTCACGCATTGCCACCGTAAAGGTATCGAGTGCGTTTACATTAGTCGCGTCATACTGAACAAACGGCTTTGCTTCAAACTCAACACATTTTCCATGCGGGTATTTAACTCCATACTTGTAGTGCACGCCAGCTTCTTCCTGTTCCATAAATGTGTCAATGTTATAGTTAGAAGTTGTCCCAAGAGCCGCATATTTAAACTGAAAGTTAGCGTCTGTGTACTGCTCGACTCCATCAGCAAACTTCTGATGCAAATCTTCTTGCGAGGTTGCTTCCACCTGATTTGGTAGACCCGGCAAAGCAGGCTTGGTCATCATGCCGTAGATCTGAGTTGCTTGTGGAGTCGTTTCTTTTGTGTAGTAGTAGAAAATAGTACCTTTAGTTGTATGTTCCATTAACCTTATCCTTTCTAGGACCGGCACATCCGGCCCATTGTATGATCATATTCACCCGACCAAAGAACAGTGAGACGATAAGCAATTTGCCCATCCGGTCTTAGCTCTTCAATCTGGCGAGTCATGCCTCGGCTCATACCGAGGCCATCAAAATGTGGTTTTAACTGCTTAAACGCAGTCTCTCTGTCTTCAGGCGTTTCATGCCAGGTGTCGATATAGATTCCAACTCTGGCACTGCCTTCGCCTTCAGTTGTTACCGCTCCTGTAGAGTCATCAGCTAGGCGGAAACATCCTCGAGGAAGAGACTTGAAGTCTTGCGGCCATCCGGGAGTCCATGTGATGCCATCAATGGCAGGAAGCTTCGGATAGATCCACTCTAAAAAACTAATCATCTTTAACCTCCGGTTGCTTTCGCGATATATGACTTGATTGCATCCGTCATGATCTTTTGCGCTTGTTTCTCAACTTCTTTCGCGGCTGGATACATAAACGGTTTTGCCGGCTGTCCTCTAGTCGCGAAGAAGTTGCCCTTTTCATCGCAGTAGACCCAGTAGTCCCCCCATGACTCAACAACCTCGCCCGGACGCCCAGTACCTCTCTTGACCTTAAAGGGGCCCAGCGAATAACTTACCTGAACATCGGATCCGTTCCCTCCGCTCTCAGCTCCAACAGGACCAGTGCCAAACTCAACAAACGCCGCATGATCGCTGTTTGTGTAGCTATAGCCAATAGCTTGCGAGCCATCGACTTCCACCTTTTCATGGATAGACCCCCGTAGTTCTCCGGAATCCACAGAAACAAGCATTTTGGCAGCTGCAGTAGTAGCAAGCGCAAGCATCAAGACTGACTCTTTCGCTACTTCCTGAAGGTGAGATCCGCCCAATGCATCAAGCTTTGCCATTAAACTATCCCAACCTTTGATTGCTGTCATTAGACCGCCTCCAATCCTTGTTGGAATTGAAGCATCAACTCATCATGACTGTCATAGACCGGATGCCCAATGACTTTATAGACCTTGCCGCCGTACTGGACGTAATCTCCAACTTCTATCGGCAGCGGATCCGAGCTTGTCACCTTCGCATCTTGCGCAACAACCAGCCCCCATTCCTGCGCTACAAGAGCATCAGATAGGAGCTGAAAGTTGACCGGATAGGTTTGCGTTATGGCACCCGGTTTCACTGTCACAGAACCTAAACTGCCTGTAGTTTCAATCTTGGGCCGGTGCGCAATTGTTTTATCCTGGAACACTTGCCGTTGAATAGCCTTAAATGAATCAGGTATCTTCACACGGCATCACCATCCAGTCTTACGAAATCGCGCCAGTTGCGGAGAGTAGTCCCTGAACACCGTAGCAACAGATGAAAGCACCTGCTGATAGCTTGAATCTCTGTAGCTGATACTTTGACCACCGTCAGACACTGACGATACTGTGCCGGCAACTTCACCGACATTTCCTGCCCCCTGAGCCTGTTTGTTCAGACGATAGGCATCAGCTGCCATCTCGACCACAATAGGCTCAAGCGCCTTCGGCATATATCCTTGGTTGATATCGTTCAGGACCTTTGTACCTGTGATCTTCAGAACAAGAGTAAGGGCATCGGTTTCAGTGTCCGGTGCCCCTGTAATTGTCTTCAGATCATCAAGCATCTCAGGCGTTGGTTCGTATGCCATGAGTCACCTCCTACTCTGCGGAGGCTTCCTCCGCCTTCGTTTTCTTCGCTGTGGTCTTTTTGGTCTTTTCTATGCGCTTGAATTCATCGTTAGCATCCAGCCGTGCGATCATGTCTGGATCATCTACGCACCATTGCTGGCCTGTCTCTTTGTTTTCAAACCAGACGATCATACAAGGTCCTGAATTCCGAAGATCTTGCCGCTTGCTGTCGCGCCTTGAGCAACGGTGATATCGACATTAATGACCTCGCCTGCCTGCTTGTACTTCGCGGACTCCAGATTCCCGATAACGACATGCGAGGACTTTGCGACAGTGAATGACTTGTCGGAATTGTTACCTGCGCCCTTGATCTTGACGGTGATTCCGTTGGTGCTGTCAGTGTTGGTGATGACCAAAAACACGGAATCTTTGTTTGCGCACTCGAAGTACATTCCATTTGTGGCGTCAAGATTTTCAGTCGTGACCGCTTGCATGTCTTCGAGACCGACATTACACACATTAATTTTTGTTCTAGCCATTTCTCAGTCCTCCGTCATTAGCTTGCTTTGCTGCAGATCATGAGCGCTAAACCGAGAGGACGGGTGACTTTCGCACCGTACAAATGCAGCCCCTTGACAGCATCGGCAAACCTGCGCTCAGGACTGTAGGCTTTAACCCCAGTAATCTGTTCTGCATAGCTCCAAGCGCCGCTGTAACCAGCAATGACCTTGTAGAGCGCATTACTTGTGTTCGGGACGTTGTTGGATGTGTAGATGTCAAAGCCTGCCGCACGGCCAACAAAACCATTAGCCAGCACTTCATCAGTCTTCAGCGTACCGGCGCTGATGAAGCGGCTGTCCTTAAGTAGTAAGCCGTGATACCAAGGCGGTATGACAACCCAGCGTCCAGCTTTGGGAACATTGGCCTCGTCAAGCTTAACGGCGAGGTCTACGAGCTTCTCGTACGCGGGAGACACGCCTTGCGCAGCTGCAACAGCAATGCTGATCGGAGACGCATCAGAGCCCATTGTGTTCGTACCTGAAATCTCTGTATAGAGACCAGCGATATATTGATCTGCTTTGTCTGCGAGCGCATATGCGGCTCTCTTCATAGCTTCTTCCATGACTTTTGGCTTCTGCTGCGCGGCATCTACATCATCAACCTGGAAATTGAAATACCACGATTGATTGATCTCAAGAATGCGCTGTGCGTCAGTCAGAGTCTGCGCGGCTGAGATGTCCGTATTCTTCGTATATTGCCCGACATTTACATCACCAAGCGAATTGATCTTAACCTGATCGCCGTAGGCTTTGATTTCTCCCTCATAGTCGCGGTTACAGAGACCAGCATATACGAGGCTTTTATCAAGGGCAGTGAGTAATTGAGCCGACCAAATTGCCGGAATAAAATTGTTAATTGCCATTTGTATTATCCTTTCTTCAAAGTGCCGTCAGCCAATCCTTTAGTGACGGCTTCCATATTTGCCTGCATCCAGGCTACGTTGTTCATGTTTTGTTGGAATGTCTCTTGAGTGACGACACCCGCAGGAGAAGACCCTGAGCCTCCGGAGGCCACTTGCCCTTCATCCTTCGTTGTTTCAATCTCAAAGAGATAAGCATCTGATTTCTTTAGGGCTTCGAGATCTAAGCCTTTCAGTGTGCCATCATCTCTCAGCTCTAATTTGTCACGGTCAATCAGTGCCTTGATTGCTTTCGGGTTTCGGCCTTTAGCACCGTGAATAGCAGCATCTAGAGCAGCATCTAGACGTAAAGCAGCCAATTCCTCAGCATGTTTCGTCTTGAGCGCCTCAGCCTCTGCCTGCGCAGCAGCAAGATCCGTTTTCAGTTTTTCCGGATCAGTCGATTTAAGAGCTGTCAGCTGAGCCTGCGTATCAGTGGCCAACTTATCAGAAGCCGCTTTTTCACTTTTTAGTTGCTCATATTTCGTTGAAGGAACATAACTGCCGTCATTTCCAACAACCAGATCAACATCCTTACCGTCTTTGCCTTTACCCTTAAGCGCTTCCTCGACCGACTTGGTTAAGTCTTCGCCGAGCAATGTTTTAATCGTTTCAATGATCATGTTTTCTCCTCGGGCTGTATTTTCGAGACTTCCACTCGCATTGCCCGTCCGACCGGTTCCGGTGGTCGAATACCCGTGTATTTTTGTGCGCTATAGCACTGGGCCGGCACATGGATTGCACCATGTCGCAAGGAGGAGACGCATCTGACAGCGTTTTGCCCTGCGGTCGCTTGACTTTCCGGCATATAAAAAGCCACCCGGTTAAAGGTGGCTAGGTCGTAAGGTCGCGGAGTTCCTTGTCATTCTCCGCACCGGTCTTTCCCGGCAGTCAAGATAGTAGCTGGATCACCCGCCTTTCGTTAATGTTTCCGGCATCAAGTTTTCCGCTCCTTTCTGTTAATTTTTTAGGGTATTAAAAAAGCGGCCTCTTGGCCGCTTCTTTAGGATTAGTAAAGAGTATTTCCACTGAGGTCCCAATTGTAGATCTCTGGAAGCATATCTTTAACAGCTTCTTCACAAGCTTTTATATTATTTTCAAGCTCATCATAAGGACACGGGTAAGGGATCATAGCCATTGGCAAGTTTTCCCCCGTAACCGCTTTATATCGACGATTAAGCTCCTTAAATCTTTCGTCTTTCACGCTAACCAATTAAATCAACCCCTTTATAATCCTCTCAAATTCGGTTAACCCCTTTGGAAAATACTTCTTGATGATATTATACCTCTTTACTGAAAATTGTGCTTCATAAAAATTAGCAAAGGCCTCAGTTTCAACTGCCCAATTGTTCGTCCAGTAGGAAAGACGGTGGCCAAAATCCCCCATTATTCGTCCTCTTGTAAGCCCTTGAAAAATATCCGACACAGACGATTTTGCATCGCCACAAATATCCTGACTAATCTGCATCTCGGCTTGATATATACTTTTTCCTACGCTCGTATGCGCAAAAATCGCGTCATTCAAATCTTCACGAAGCGCCCTCCCAAAATCGGCATTATGTGATACCCATCCCGCAGCATGGTCAATATAATGGCCGTGTTCGTGGAAATAGGCCGCACCTATACCGCATGGATTTATAGCATCTTGCCCAATGTCAAGCCGAATTTTCCTATCAGTCGGCGAATAGTGGGAAATGCCAGTATAATTGGCATCAAACAACGAATCGTCTTGAACAAATTTTTTGTATAATTCCTTTGCCTCATCTGCTCCAGCATTAAACTTTCGCATAATTGTATTTCTGTAATTCTTTGGAACAGAATTATATTTGAGTACAATATTATTTTTCGGGCCATTATTAAACAATCTAGTATTTATTGCCGGTGTCTTTGATTGCACTCCTACAATGTTAATACCGGGTTTTATAGTCGCATGCGTCCTACGCCACTCTTCATACGTCATATTCGCCGGCACTTTATACGTCTCGCCCGCCTCCGGATCTCTGGCCCGCCTCTGAAGCTCTGACATATCAAAGCCAGATATAACAGCTACTGTTGTTGAGCGACAATGTGGATGCATCGGCGGATAGTTTTTGCCGGTCTCCCGATCCTTGAGCTTGAACTTTTTGCCATCAAGCCCCCTGCAGATTGTTGACGTTTTGCCGTCTAAAGTAGCAACGTACTGATACTCATCAAGTCCTGCCTCTTCGTATGCTTCAGCTTCCATCTCATTCGCAACATAGGCAGTCTCCGTCCGCAGGATTCGCGAGGCAGCATAGTTACTGTCTATCAGGGCCTGATCCTCAACCGCATTAAGACAGCGCCTCCAGCTTTTGCCCGTTATCATGTTTTTCTCGACAGTGTCCCGGATACGCCCTGCTATCACCTGAGTATTGCGCCAGACGCGCTTAGAGTAGTGCCCTCCGGACCAAGCCTCACGCATAACACTTTCAATCTGTTTGTCCGTCACTCCGGCAAAGCTAAATCCGAGACCTGTTCCGCGCTGCAGGTCGAATATTGTTCGATTGAACATCTCTGTACCGGCCATATGTAAACCAGCAGTCATAATGTCAATCTGTTTCGGAGCAAGGAGCGCCATCCTTGCTTGAGCGCTTACCTCGATTGCTAGAAGGCGATCTATCCGAGCCCGATAAGCCGGCGCATTGACCTTTGCCATAAGTCTGGCTTTTGTCGCTTTATTCTCAATGCCTGAGCACATCGCAATGATGCGCTGGCGCTCTATCTCTGATATTGACTCACCCAGAAGAGAGATTGCCTCATCACGAGTAAGCTGTGCATGCTTAGCAAAGCTCCCGATGATGCGCTCGATGTCTTCCCTAATCGAGTTAACTACCCCGGAATTAATCCGGTATATTCGCCCAAGATAAGGCTCTGTTCCTCTTTCGATAGCAACCAGGCGCGCTTCTGCACGGCGCTTCCAGTATTCCGCCGATCGTCTTGCCACGCGCCTCACCCCTATTCATCATCGTGATTGCCAAAATTACCGAACATCTCACGCTGTCTTGCCTGCTTCTCTTCTCTTTCAGCAAGCAGATCCTTATAGGCCTGATCTGCGTCCTTGACAAGCGGGTGCGCCTGCAGCAGCAACTTATCAGGCAGCAAATCTTGCGACTGCACGATCATCTGTACCGTCTCAAGGTTGTTAGTCACGCGAGATTTGTTGAACTGGATTGAAACAAGATCAGCATCGTAATTTGTATTGTTCTGCCGGTTGAAGTCCTCAGTAATAAACCAGAAGTAC
>JAAZGH010000132.1 GCA_012511325.1 Clostridiales bacterium
ATCCGTATTCTGCAGCGAGTTAAGCAATAGCAAATCAAAACCGGCAGCCAGGATTGCCCAGAACAAAATACAAAATTCAGGCCCGTTGGGCAGCTTGAGGGCGATAAATTTTTCTTCGCTCCTAACCGCCTCGCGAATTTTCCTGGCGCAGCCCATTACTTTCCGCTCATATTCCTCATAGGAAAGCCGGACTAACTGCTCCTGATCATAGTATTCAAAAATATTCTTGCCCCGGCCATTGCGCATCATCAATGCGAAAAGGTCGGCGAAATTGTGTGATACTTTCAGATCATGTATCAGTTGTTCAATTAAATTCATAAAACACCTCAAAATAAGCCCGGCTGCTCACTGCAAACACGACAGATGTCTCCGCCGTCAACAGTTCAGCGCCGGTGTTATCTATTCATATACTCCAGGTGAACATCAGCCCACAATCCAGGCGTTCCGCCTGTGTGAATAAAAATTGCGGTATCATCTGCGGTAGCTTCCCGCTCCAGAAAATCCAGGAAGGCCCTGGCGGCCTTGCCGCTATAGCAGGGATCGAGAAAAATTGCTTCTGTAATAGCAAATGTTTTCAAGGCAGCATAAGTCTTGTCATCCGGAATATTGTAACCGAGCCCTGTATAAGGCTCCGTTGCCGGCCCATAGTCAAGTATAAAGTCCTGATCGGATGCGATAATGTCATTGCGTCCCAGCAGCTCTGCCGCTTGCTGTATGAATTTCAGAGTCCGTTCAGGCAGATCGATGTTCCCGGCCGGTATAACGGGAATGCCGCGGATCTGCAGTTGATCAAGTCCAGCCAGCTTGGCTCCCAGCGCTATGCCTGCCAGTGTGCCGCCTGAACCCGCGGCTACGAAGAGATGGGTCGGAGTAATGCCATTGGCCTTGATCTGTTCCGACAGCTCCGCCATCATCAGCACATAGCCTAATGTGCCCAGAGCGTCACTGCCACCCATCGGAACCACGTATACTTTATGGCCGGCTGCCTCATATTCAGCGATAATTTCTTCGACATAAGTTCTCTTGTGCCTGTCCGCCACAAAACGCAGATCGGCTTCCAGAAATTGATCCAGAATCAAATTGCCGCTAAGACGCTCCGGAGCCTCACCATCCAAAACCAGAATGGACTTCAGGCCGTAACGCGCCGCCACAGCCGCTGTCAGACGGCCATGATTGGTTTGCGGACCGCCGAAAGTAAGCAAAGTATCCGCCCCTGAGTCCAGAGCCGCGCACAGATGGAACTCCAGTCTCCTGATCTTGTTGCCGCCCAGTCCGACATCGGTCAGGTCATCCCGCTTAATCCAAAGCGAGGGTATTCTGTACTTCGAACCCAAGCGGGAGAGTTGCTGGAAAGGTGTCGGAAAATTGCCGATGCGAATCCTTTGTCCCAGCACCTCTGTATACTTAATCATAGCTCCTCCTACGTCTGTTTACGTATCCTCGTCGATTTCGCAACGGGGAACCATCCTCGATCGTCCGTGCCAAATCGCATAAGAACACAGATTCGTAAACTTTTAATGATTATAACATGTTCGAAAATTGTTAATTGAAAAATTACTGTTAATATCAGATCACAATTCCTGATCAGTATTAAGTTCTGCGGCCGGCGACTTGCTTGGTTATAATTAAGTAGAAAATTCGGTATAGGAAGATCAGGCAAAGGACAGCCGGCAAGTATTAAGCTGAGCCGGGCAGGTATAGAGAAGAACTAGCAAGTATTAAGCCGCAAAAATTTTTACCGGAGAGGAATGGTTTTTAACACCTTGCATTTGAACGCCTTCAATAGAGCGCATAAAAGCCGCACTGCAACAACGGCCTCGCCTGATCTCAGGCGGCGGTGTTTCAGGTCTGTTTGTAAAACGCTGCTGCTGATTACTATTCTGTCCGTCGTCCCCAGCCTCGGTTCTGCCTGCGGTAAAAAAGCCATCCCCACCTTTACCATTTTCGAATCGGGGTCTGATCTTGCCCCGAAAGCCTCTGGATCCGCCGATCTGACTGATGACAGCGGGACGGTAAGCGGCGAAACCGGCACTCAGAACCGGGACTTGCCCGCAAATTGGTTCAAACCTGATGAGTCGAGCTATTTCCCTGTCGTTAAAGTCGTGGACGGTGATACAGTCATTGTCAAAATCTCAGGTCAGCGCCGTAAACTGCGCTTGATTGGAATAGACGCTCCGGAATCGGTGCATAATGATCCTCAGCAAAATACGGCGGAGGGAGCGGCTGCCTCCGATTTTCTCCGTGCGCTCCTCGCAGATCGGGAAGTGCGGCTCGAATACGATGTCGGCTATCTCGATCAATATGGCCGTGATCTTTGCTATCTCTATTTGCCGGACGGAACTTTTGTCAATGAAGCGATTGTCCGGGCCGGCCAGGCAAAACTATTGACCATTCCCCCTAATATCAAATATGCTGACGTTCTGAGACAAGCTCAATCTTCGGCCCAAGAAGACCGCCTGGGCATCTGGGGGACTGAATGAAGAAAAACCGCTCAAACTACAGAAGAGGATTGCTGGCCGGAATACCGATCGCACTGGGCTACTTTGCTGTTGGACTGACTTTCGGTATCTATGCGCAAAGTACGGGTTTTACACCATTACTGGCTACCCTTACCTCGCTCTTTAATCTCTCCTCTACCGGACAGCTGGCGGGGGTTAATATCATCTCCCGCCTGGGCGGTTATGTCGAGCTGGCTACAGCGATTCTCATCATTAATATGCGCTATCTGCTGATGTCTTTTTCTCTGGTGACAAAAATCGATCCCAAGCTCTCCACCGCTAAAAGAATACTGATCAGCTTTGCCATAACCGATGAAATCTATGCGGTTTCCAGTCAGGAAAGGGACACTCTGGATGAGTACTTTTTCTTCGGTCTGATGACGCTGCCCATCTTGGGTTGGACTTCAGGCACGCTGATCGGATCTTCTCTCGGACCTATTCTGCCACCCTTGATTGCCAGCGCCTTCGGCATCGCTATTTACTGTATGTTCATCGCTATCATCGTTCCGCCGGCGCGCGACAACTCCAAGTTGCTGCTGATAATTTCAGCCAGTATCGCCTTAAATCTGATGTTTCTGAAGCTACCGCTGTTGAAGGATCTGGCTTCCGGCTGGCGTCTGACCATAGTAGCGGTCATAGCCGCCGGGGCAGCCGCCATAATCTGGCCCAAGGAGATCGTCGATGAATGATGAAAGGATTTTTGCCGGTATCCTGGTAATGGCGGCCGCGACATATC
>JAAZGH010000133.1 GCA_012511325.1 Clostridiales bacterium
GGTATAGATGCTGCAGCCGGTACAGGTGCTGTAGGTGGTACAGGTGATGTAGGTGGTATAGGCGCTGCATCCGGTACAAGTGCTGCATCCGGCATAGCGCCGGCAGACAGAGCTATCCCGGCCGCCGCGGCCGCCGCTCCGCTGGCCGCTGGCTCAACCCCGATCGCGGTCTCAACTCCAGCCCCCGCCCCTGCTCCGCCGGCCGCTGCCACAACCCCCGCCCCACCGGCTGCTGTCTCAACCCTAACCCCTGCCGCGGCTGCGGCAGTTCAGCCGGATCCTATACCGACTGTCACGGAGAAAGCTGCGACCGGCGGTTTACTGCTGACCGTCCCTGCTGCTCCTCAGGGCGTTCCCGTCTATTATTACCGGGCGGAAGAAGAGGTGGTCTTGCAGCCGGCACTGATCGGTCTGGCTGAGATTCATTTTGAAGATAGCAAGAAGGATATTTCCGCCAGCCGCGAAGAGAGCTGGTTCACGCTCTTGCAGGATGGTCTGGTTACTGTCACTTGGCAGTTGGATGATGATCGGAAAATTCAAGAGCAAGATCTCAAGACCCGGGCGCCCGAGCGGGCAAGCTATGTACCGCTGCCGGAAATTGCCCACAAGAAAACGAGCTTCACCCAGTGGGAGCGTGATCTGAAAGATGTGATTTTCCGCCGCAGCAGGCTGGAACTGTTCCGCAATCCCGGTACAGGACTGGTGTCACAGCCGGAAGAAGACCTGCGCGAGTTCAAAATCCGCCTGGAGCAGGTGCTGAGAGAACAACGAGACGAAGCGGTTCAGAAACTGCGCGACAAGTACCAGGCTCGCATCATGCGGGCGGAAGAAAAGGTCAGAAAGCAGGAACAGCAGCTGTCACGAAAGGTAGAGCAGGCTGAGGATGCCAAAAGGCAAACCGCTATTTCAGTCGGGGCGACCATTCTCGGTGCCTTCATGGGTCGCAAGACTCTCTCCACTTCCACTCTGGGCCGGGCGACTACCGCTGCCAGAGCCGGCAGCCGCTCGCAGCGACACGGGAGCGATGTGGGCAGAGCAGAGGAAACACTGACTATATATCGGGATGAATTACAAGCTCTGGAAGCTGAATTAGAGCAGGAAGTCGAACTCCTGCATCAAGAATTTGACCATCAGCACGATGAGATTGAAACCATAGAAATCGCGCCGCGCAAGATGGATATCCGCCTGCGCGCTTTCGCCCTGGTCTGGCTGCCGGAGGGCATGTTATAAGCAACAGACAGTACCTGCGCCGGAAGGAGTAGAGGGAAAACCAAAACGATTTAACTTAACTAATAACCAGTTGCGCAACTGGGCTCTGCGCCGGCACGCCGGCAGACTATAGGGGAAATTAGAAATCCAGCAATTCTTCGAGCTTGCGGATCGTATATTTTGCGTCACCCCGGGGGTGAATGGCTTTCGGATCGTACAGGCAACTGTCCAGACCGAAGTCATTTGCCCCCTTGATATCCGACTCAAGTGAATCGCCCACCATCAGTACGGTTGCCGGGTCGGGACTGCCTGCCAGCTTCAGCGCCGCCTCAAAGAATGCCGCCTCAGGCTTATTCGCGCCTACCGCCTCGGAGACGACAATCCGATGGATATAGGGCATCAGCCCCGAGAGGGCGAAGCGCCGCTTCTGCACGAAGTCAACGCCATTGGTGGCGATGACGATCCGGCTGCGCTCAGATAGCTGCCGCAGCACATCTTCTACCCCGGGAAAAGCGAAAACCTGATAACTGAGATGAGTCAGAAAAGAGCGATTGGCCAGTTCCGGCGCCAGATGCAGTCCGGCTTCCTGAGCGAAAACCCCAAAGTGTCCCGGCAGCAGATCCTACTTTTTGATCTTGCCCGCGGCCAGTTCGCGCCATAATCCCCGGTTAATGCGGTGAAAACTGGTCAGCAGATCTTCCGTCATCTGATAGCCGAAATCAAATAGCATATGGTCCAAAGCGACTCTCTGACACTGATCAAAATCAAGCAAAGTGCCGTCCGCGTCCAGCAGAAACACCTGATACCGCCGCAAATCTCTACTCATGGCAGGCCTCGTCTTGCAATAAAAAGCGGAGAGCCAGACTGGCCAGGGCCAGTCCGAATGCCGGCGGCACCAGTGACGAAGACGCCGACACCGGTGGCTCTGTGCCCTTGTCCGCGCCGCCCACCCCGTCGGGTACGTTAACCTCGCAGGGCATGCTAGGCCCGCCGTCTGCGGCGGCCGACCCGCTGTCTGCAACAGCCAGCTCAGCTTTGGCAGTAGCTGTCAGCCTTTGGCTGCCGCCCACACTAACAGCCGGTTCGTCGGAGAACACCACCGGCAGATGAATAATTCCCACCGCCTTCAGCTCCCGCCGCATGATTCGCGCCAGCTTATCGCCATGTGTCCGGGCCAGATCGGCGCAGCGCACCCGGGTCGGATCCAATCTGAAGCCGGCGCCCATTGAGGAAAAGATCGGGATACCACCCCGCACCGCCTTCGTTATCAAAGCCACCTTGGTTTGGACGCTATCAATCGCGTCCAGGATCAAGTCCGTGTCGGGCTGCAGCGCCAGCACCTGCCCGATCTCGTCAGCTGCGACGAAGGCGCTGTGAATCGCGCACTCTGCCCCGGGGTTGATGTCCAGAATGCGCTCGCGGGCCAGCTCTGTCTTGGCGCGGCCCAGCGTCGAGTGCAGCGCGTAGAGCTGGCGGTTGAGATTGGAGGGCTCGATGCAGTCGCCGTCTACCAGCAGGAAAGCTCCGACACCGGCCCGGGCCAGAGCCTCGGCGGCGTAGGAGCCGACACCGCCCAGACCGAAGATGGCGACTTTGGCCTCGGTCAGGCGCCGGATTCCGGCCTCGCCGTAGAGCGGCAGCGAGCGGCTAAATAATGGATTGTCAGTCGGATGGCGATTCATATTGCAAAGTTCAGAACCTTTCACTCCTCAATTTGTGATAACAGTAGCGATGTTAAGCGGGAGCAGTAACTTGTCTCGTGAAATCACGGTCTTGAGCCTGCACGCTGACTAAAGCAACCGGCACGGCGGGACGAACCTCTGCCTCAGTCCAGGCGCTTGAGGATTGCGCGGGCGGCATGGATGCCGGAAGCGCCCGCTTGCGATAAGCCTCTGGTGATGCCGGCGCCGTCGCCGATAGCGAAGAAATTCGGCAGCTCCGTTTCCAGTTCGGCAGTCAGGTGCACGCGGCCGCTGTAGAATTTGACTTCGACACCGTACAGCAGCGTATCCGCATTGGCCGTGCCGGGCGCGAGTTTATCCAGGGCGTAGATCATCTCGATCACATTATCGAGATGGCGCTTGGGCAGAGCCAGGCTCAGATCACCGGGCACGGCATCAAGCGTCGGGCGCACGAAGCACTTGGTCATGCGGTGGGCGGTTGTCCGCCGGCCGTAGATCAGATCGCCGAAGCGTTGCAGCAGTACGCCGCCGCCCAGCATATTGGACAGAGCCGCGATATGCTTGCCGTAACGGTTCGGCTCGGTAAAGGGCTGAGTAAAGCGGTTCGAGACCAGCAGGGCAAAATTGGTATTCTCGCTGCGCAGCTTGGGGTCCTCATAACTGTGGCCGTTGACGGTAATAATGCCGTCGGTATTCTCCGTCACCACATGGCCGTAGGGGTTCATGCAGAAAGTGCGCACAATATCGTGATACTGCTTGGTTTCGTACAAGAGCTTGGCTTCGTACATGGCGTCGGTAATATCCTTGAAGACCAGAGCCGGCAGCTCGACCCGGACGCCCAGATCGACCCGATTATGGGTCAGCGAGAGACCCAGGCCCTTCGTCTGATGCGAGAACCATTCGGCGCCGGCGCGCCCCGGCGCGGCGACCAGGAACTTGCCCCGGAAGTCACCGGCCGCAGTTTCCAGCACATAGCTGTCGACTGTCCCGGGGGATATGGCGGAAGACTGCGGCTGCCGCCGCTGCTGCGGATGGATATTTTCTACCTTGGTGCGGCAGAAGAGATCAACCCTTTCCTCCAGCCAGGCCGACTGCCGCAGCAGAATCTCCCGATTTCTCTCCGTGCCGATATGCTTGCACTTGGCATCGAGCAGATGAATATCGCAGCCGAGAGCTTTGCGGCGCACTTCCTCCGCCGCCGGTGTACTCGTCGAATAAAACTCATCCGGCGCGCCGAACTCCTGGTTGACCCGATCCACCTCATAGATCAGATCCATAACCTGCCGCGCCGGCAGGTAATCGGTCAGCCAGCCGCCGAATTCAGTCGTAAAATTGAACTTGCCGTCGGAAAAAGCACCCGCCCCGCCGAAGCCGCGCATAATATCGCAAGTAGAGCAATGAATACAGCCGGCGCTCTGCCCGGCGATAATCGGACATTTCCTCTCCGCAATCGGCTCGCCCTGCTCCAGCAGCGCGATTTTCAGCTCCGGCCGCTCGCGAACCAGCTCCAAAGCCGTGAAAATTCCCGCCAGCCCTGCGCCCAGCACTAAGACATCATATTTTTTCATGCCCACCAAATCCTTTATTTAGAAAATTGAAGGAAATAACTTTCCACAACTAATATTAGCAAAGTTCTCTCTACTCCAGCAATTTGCATTGTTAAAGACACTCTGCTTTTGCGTTAGGGGGGATCTTTCAATACGGAACCGGATTTTTATCGCCAAATGAGTCGTCTATCCTGTTTGCAATCTGATAAGATAGTAATTAGGTGACGAAGGCGCGCAATGTCCATGCGTCACCCTTGGATAAGGAGGGCTATATGCCGATCATTGATCTGAATGCAGCGCTGGAACTGAATAAGATCTCCCAGGGAATGGTCTATATTAATGACTATCCCGTGATCAGAACGGGCAAGAAATCCGACTTCATGATTGGTAATTTCATCAATCAGGATCAGGAAGTTGAGTTCAGGATCTGGGAGCCGGAGATCTTTAAGCCGGTGGTTGCTAACGGTCCCGGGATTTACGATGCGGAAGTGGTCGGCAATAGCTTCAATGACAAGGTTTATCTGACCGTCCGCTCTATAGCGCCTTCGCTGAGTCAGAATATTAAGAAGAGCGACTTTCTGAACTCAATCCCCCGCATCATACTGGACGCAAACTGGCAGCGGGTTCGGGAGCGGCTGTCCCGGATCGGTGTCAGCGACGCCTGCTGGGCTTTGCTTGACGATATAATCAATGATCCGGCCCTTGACGGACGTTTCCAGACGGAAGGCGCCGCGATCAGACATCACGATAATCTCATCGGCGGCCTGTTTCATCATACGACTAAGATGCTGCGCATCCTGGCCGCCCTGCTCGAAAATAATCCCGAGCTGCTTCCCAGTGCTGATCTGCTCTGCTTTGCCATCGTCGTGCACGATATCGGCAAAGTCTTTGAATACGATAATCTGGAAGTGGCGCCTTACTGGTACTCTTCACATCGAATCAGGGGTATAGAATATCTGGCCGCATTTGCCGAGCGCATTGTCGGACAATACAACGAAGATTTCTATCGTCAGGTGCAGTCCGTCATAGTGGGCCACCACGGCGAATACGGCGACCGTCCGACTACCGTTGCCGCCGCCATCATCCATTATATCGACACCCTGGAAAGCCAGACTACACGCCTGCTCCAGGAACTGAAGGCATCCGAAGACGGCCGCCTGTACGATCGCGACTGGGGCTTCCTCCAAGGGCTGCCCTTAGGAGAGAAGTGAATAAGATCAGCAGTCAAATAGAAAACAGGCTTCGCCAATCGACGCATATGCATTGGATTATTGTCGGTGCGGTGATGATCACCCTGGTTGCCATGTGGGGCGCAACCTACAATTCTTACAGCCTCTTTGTCACGCCGGTACAGGAATCATTGCAGGTATCGCGCTCCGATATTGTCTTGGGCGTAACGGTCAAAGGCATCGGCAGCATCCTGGGTTCTTATCTGTGCGCTTTCCTGCTGAATAAGATGTCTGTCATGAAATTGCTGCGCTTGTCTGCGTTCCTGCTTGTGGGCAATATTATCTCACTCAGTTTGGTGCAGAGCTTGTTGCAGTATTATGCCGTACTCTTTGTTCAGGCGGTTTTGACTATTACCGGTGGATTCATTCCTCTGTCTATTATCGTTCACAATTGGTTTGAGAAGCGTTCTTCGCTGGCCATCGGCCTGGCTTTTACCGGCACCGGCCTGGGGGGTGTTATTTTCAACTGGCTGGGGGGTATTTGGATACCGTCGATGGGCTGGCGGCGGGCGATGTTCCTGTTCGGAATTATTAATCTATTTGTCTTTCTGATTACGCTGTTCCTGATTATCCGCGCTACGCCTTATGAGCTGGGCTTGCGCCCTTACGGCGCCTCCGACAGCCCTGATGCTTCCGAAGTTGTCGCTGAGCCGCAAGGCATTGAAGTCAGAGAAGCATTGAGATCAGCTCGTTTCTGGATCTTTATCAGCGCGATCTTTCTGATGGGGATAGCAACTAACAGTCTGTTCAATAATATCTCGCCGCATCTGATTGACAGCGGCTATTCTTTGCCGCAGGCGGCCAAGATCACCTCGGTTCTGATGGTATTTCTGATGATCGGCAAGGCTCTGATCGGTTATCTCTTTGATCTTCTCGGCCTCCGCAGAGGAGCTTTGCTCTGTACGCTCTTGGTTTCACTCGGTATCTTCAGTGCGATTATGATCAACAATCGCATCTTTGTTCTGACTTTGGTTGTCGGAGCGGGAATCGGGCTATCTTTCAACTCCATTGCTCTTCCTGTTTTCTCACTGCATCTGTTCGGCCAGAAGAACTATGCTCGCTTCTCATCTTTTTTGCAGATTGCTCACGGTTTTGCCACGATCCTGAATCCGATCGTTGTCAGCGTCATCTATCAGCGCAGCCGGAGCTATATTCCGGCGTTCTGGATTTTCTTTGCTCTCTCCTGCCTGGTGGCTATTACCTGGTTATTTATTCTGCCCGGTCAGAATAAAGAACCGTTCTGAGCGGGAGAGCGAAGTGGGACAAAATTCACTTAACAATAAATTAAGCCAACGCCTGCCGATGCACTGGGTTACAGTCGGGGCCATCTTATTTGGCCTGACCGCTATCTGGGGTTCAACTTATAACTCATACAGTCTCTTTATGACTCCGATCCAGGAGTCTTTGCAGGCAACCCGGGCGGAAATAGTCCTGGGTGTAACTGTTAAGGGCGCAGGCAGTATATTCGGCACCTATTTGTGCGCATTGCTGTTGCGGCATATTCCGGTGATGAAATTGATCCGTCTCAATTCGCTGCTTCTGGTCGCCAATATTATTTCTCTGAGTTATATCCAGAATTTGATCCAGTATTACACCGTGCTTTTTATCCAGACGGCTCTGCTCAGTGTCGGCGGCTATATCCCGCTTTCGATTGTGATTCATAATTGGTTTCAGAAGCGCTCCTCTTTCGCCATTGGTATCGCTTTTACCGGCTCCGGTCTGGGGGGCGCGATCTTTAACTGGTTGGGCGGTATCTGGATTCCGGCCTTAGGTTGGCGTTATACCATGTTTTTATTTGGTCTGATTACGCTGGCGGTATCCTTCCTGACTTTGTTCCTGATTGTCAGACCCACACCGTACGAGCTGGGGCTGAAACCCTATGGAGCGACGGAAGGAGCGCAGGAAAATGAGGAGCAGCTGCGGACTGAAGGAGTGGAAGTCAAAGACGCCGT
Source organism: Clostridiales bacterium (assembly GCA_012511325.1). GTDB lineage: Bacteria > Bacillota > Clostridia > Saccharofermentanales > DTU023 > UBA1046. Next base: position 7,620 of record JAAZGH010000133.1, read on the forward strand.
GCGCACGGCGTCTTTCTGGATTTTTATTCTGGCGATTTTTTTGATGAGCTTGTCCAACGATACGCTCTTCAGCAATCTGCCGCCGCATCTGATTGATGAAGGCTATCAATTGACCGAGGCAGCGAAAATATCCTCTGCCATTATGATCTTTCTGACTGTCGGCAAATCTCTGATGGGTTATCTTTATGACGTTCTGGGGCTTAAGATCACATCCATTCTGAGTTCTCTGTGTACTATTGTCGGTCTTTTCAGTGCCATTATGATCAGCAATAAAGTCTTCGCTGTTCCTTTGGCGGTCAGCACCGGTCTGGGTCTGGCTTTTTCGTCCGTGGCCTTTTCGATCCTCGTCCGCAGCATGTACGGACCTAAGAACTATGCCAGGTTCAGTTCATATCTACAAATCACTTATGGCATTGCTACTATCATTGCGCCGGTCATTATCAGCTTTATCTATAACAAAACGCATAGCTATGTTTTCGCTTTCTGGCTGTTGCTGATATCGACCGTCTTGGCTGCGGTCGCTTTCTTTTTTATTTTGCCAAAGAAAGGCCAATCACCTTACTAACGATCGGCCAGCCGGGCAAAGATCTCCTCCAGCGATGCCTTGGCATCGCCCAGGAGCAGGGCTACCTTGTCCGCGCTCTCGTCATATAGTGGATTATCTACTCCGGCATAACCGGGCTGGCGGTCGAAGTTCATGATGATCAAATGCCCGGCGTCCTCGACAGATAGGATCGGCATGCCGTAGATGGGTGTGCCGACGGCGGTATTGGCTGCCGGATTGACTACGTCATTGGCGCCGATGATAATCGCCAGATCAGCATTCTTGAATTGGTCGTTGATCTCTTCCATTTCGCGCAATTTATCGTAGGGTATGTCCACTTCGGCCAGCAGTACATTCATATGTCCCGGCATGCGCCCTGCTACCGGGTGGATGGCGAAATCGACTTCTGCGCCTTGGCTTTCGAGCAGGAGCATCAGCTGCTTTACCTGTTCCTGAGCCTGGGACAGAGCCATACCGTAACCGGGAACTATGATTACGCGGCGGGCTTCCTTGAGCCAGTCAAGATGGGGATCTTCCTTTGTCTCAAGTGCGGCGGGGGCTTCCTGAGCGCCTTCGTATGTGAATTCAACAGCGGCGTCATCTGCTGTGGCAGTTGAAGCAGGGTCTGAAATAACAGCAGGCGCTGTTCCCTTGGTCGCTTTTTTAATCATGGGGGTAGATGTTTTGCCCAGCAGGATATCCGTCAGTTTGCGGTTCATGGCGCGGCACATGATCTGAGTCAGCAAGAGGCCGGAGGCTCCGACGATACCGCCGACAGCTACCAGCAGAGGATCTGAGATTGCCAGGCCGGCAATGCCGCCGGCGACTCCGGAGAAGGAGTTAAGCAAAGAGATGGTGATGGGCATATCGGCGCCGCCCACGCGGATGGAGAAGATAACGCCGAAAGCGCCGGAGATGACGGCACAAACCAGAATTAGTATTATCTTGGCCGCTCCGCTCTGAAAGGCGGGATGGACAAAGAGGATGGCGCTGACAAATCCCAGCAGCGCCGTGGCGATAGTCCAGAACTGATGTCCCTTGAGTACGATTGGCTTCTGAGTGAAGACCTGGTGGAGCTTGCCGGCGGCCACAATGGAGCCGGTCAGGGTCAGGGCGCCGACATAGATGGCGAGGCCGGAGGTGATCAGCGAGAATGGATCCTCGCCGCCGGGATTGATCAGGGTCAGGGCGCCGGCGATCATGGAGGCGCCGCCGCCGAAACCGTTGAGAAGTCCTACCATCTGGGGCATCTGCAGCATGGTGACCTTGCGCGAGAGGATCAGACCGAGGATGGTGCCGATCAGCATGGCGACCCAGAGGTCAACCACCGAGAAGATATCGAAAGCCCACAGGGTAAGGCCGATCGCCAGAGCCATGGATACTGAGCCCAGGAGATTGCCGGCTACGGCGCGGTTGACCTTGCTCATCATGGAAATGCCGATCAGGACCGTGAGCGCCAACAATCCAGCCAGAACCAGATAGGGGATCTGCTTGGAGGAGTCCATATTGGGGATGATATTGACGTTGCTGCTTTGCGCCATGACAGCGATTGAAATCAGAGAGTTTAGCATTAGTCCTGACCTCCGGTTTTTTCAGTTCCGGCCGTTTCGGTTCCGGCAGCGGATTCGCTGTGGAACATGCGCAGCATCCGGTCGGTGACGGCAAATCCGCCCACTACATTCAGCATAGCCAAGATGATGGCTATATAGCCGAAAATTCTTGCTATCCAGTTGACACCCGGTTCACCCAGGACACCGGTGGCGGCGGTCGCCGCCAGGCAGCCCAGGATTGTGACACCGGAGAAAGCGTTCATGCCGGACATCAGAGGCGTATGCAACAGGCTGGGCACGCGGTTGATAATCTTGTATCCGACCAGAGCGGATACCACAAAGATTGCCGATAAGACAAATTGAATCGTAGACAAATTTCACCTCATAAAAATAAAATGCCACCGGCGGAAATGCCGGCGGCAATGATTGACAGACTATAGACCCATGGCCTCGCGAGTGCCTTGGTGAACAATCTCGCCATCGTGGGTGGTCAAGGTTGAAGCGACAATTTCGTCGCTGAAGTCGAGCGCGATCTCGCCGTCCCGGCAGAGATAGTGCACCAGATTATAGATATTATGGGCAAACATCCAGGTGGCGCTCTGCGGCAGATGCCCGGGCAGATTCTTAATGCCGATCAAGGTGACGCCATGCTTGACTTCCGTGGTCCCCGCCGGTGTGATTTCACAATTGCCGCCTTGGTCGATCGAGATATCAACGATGACCGCGCCTGGTTTCATTCTCTTGACCATATCTTCGGTGACCAGAATAGGGGCGACTTTGCCGGGAACCAGGGCCGAGAGGAAGACTATATCCATTTTTTCGATATAAGGCGCCAGCAATGCGCGCTCCTCCGCCAGACGTTCTTCGGAGAGCTGCAGAGCGTAGCCGCCTTCACCTACAGCCTCTTCACAGGGCACACCGGTCTCGACGATTTTGGCGCCCAGAGACTGGGCTTGAGTCGCGGCTTCCGGTCTGATGTCAGCGGCATAGGTAATGGCGCCCAACCTCTTGGCTGTGGCCAAGGCTTGCAAACCTCCAACGCCGGCGCCTATGATTAGGGCTTCGATCGGTTTGACCATGCCGACCGCCGAGAAGATTTGCGGTACGAATCTGGGCAGGGCGTTGGCAGCCAGCAGAATGCCTTTGTAGCCGGCGCAAGTTGACATTGAAGTCAGGGCGTCCATACTCTGAGCGCGGGAGATACGCGGCATGGTGTCCAGGGTCAGAGCAATGATGCCATTTTCCGCCAGTTTCCGCACCATTTCATGATTGACAGGCGAAGCGGGGTGGATGAAAGCGATCAGGATCTGTCCTTTGCGCATCAGATCTGCTTCGTTTTTGCCGTAATCGGCATTGAATTGCGGCTCTTTGACCTTGAGGATGATCTCCGCCCGGTCGAAAACTTCCTTGGCTGTATCTACGAGTTCCGCGCCGGCCTCCTCATATTCGTGATCACGGTAAAAAGAACCTACGCCGGCGCCTCTTTCCACCAGGACGCGCAAACCGTCCGCTATCATCTTTTTAACTGTTTCCGGCGTTGCGGCTACACGCTGTTCACCGGGCATGATTTCTTTAGGAATGCCAACAATCATAATCTACCTCCATGTGATAATCTCTGATTACATATCGTAACATTAATTCAGGGTGCGGGCAATGATTTTTCCCTGAAAAACATTGTCTTTCAGCACTTATGGGAACATACAATAATCTTTATGCATTGTGAATAACCGGGAAAGATTTAAGTTAAAACGGTTACCGGCGGAACTGAGAGGGAAATTATTTACGAATAGAAAGCTAAAACAATTAATTAATTACTTCGGATAAACAGTTCCGGTGAGAAGGGAAATATTGTCGGAAAACAGTCTTCGACAGTTAAGCTTATATTTATGTAGATTTTACATAAATATTTATTGTGCGCCGCAACATTGCCGGTTATAGCTTCATCGGTTACAGCTTCGCCGATTACAGCTTCGTCGAGGCGAGAGCTGCAGTGTCAGCGAAAAATTTACCGGCGCAAGACATGTGGGGGTTATAACACTACTACTTAAGCAGTTTTTAGATATTTTGTCTTTGAAATGGATGGGGAGAGTGCCGATAATATGAAACAAATAACTTGCTCTTGACTTGCCCTTCGACTGTCCCTTTGATATAGTGTGGGGAAGTTAATGGGAGAGTTAGAAGTAAAGTTTTCTTATTCAGATAGGGGGAAATTATGGCGATTCCGATCAATATAGAAGAACTACTTCGCCAACATGTGATAGAAAGTGCACGCATAGAATACAAGAAAGACTGGAATCCGGAACCGATTCTGCATTCAGTTACTGCCTTTGCCAATGATTTTGATAATCTTGGCGGTGGTTATATTGTAATAGGCGTGGAAGAGCAGAACGGTTATCCCAAGTTACCCATAAAGGGGCTTAGTGAAAATGTATTGGACTCTATCCAGAAGGAGCTGCTGAATAAATGCAACCTTATTGAACCGCGATACATACCGGTCATAGAACCGGTGTTGATAGATGGGCGGTATATTCTTGTTTTATGGGTTCCTGGAGGAGATGACAGACCCTACAAGTGCCCGGTAAAAATATTTACGGAAAAAGGAGCCAAAAGGAGTGAAAAGGCATATTACATCCGAAAAGGTTCCAATACCATCCGGACAAATGCATTGGAAGAGCGGGAGCTGATTGGACTGGCAAGAAATATTCCCTTTGATGCTAGAGTAAATAATCATGCGGAAATCACAGATATGCGCTCAAGTTTACTTTCAGAGTACCTTCACGAAGTTGACAGCGGATTGTACGAAAGTTCTCTTTCCCGTACAGTTGAAGATATAGCAACAGACATGCGTCTTGTCGGTGGGCCTTCAGAGATGAGAAAGCCCATAAATGTAGGATTGATGTTTTTTAACGAAAGACCGGATCATTTCTTTCCTTACAGTCAGATTGAAGTAATAGACAAGCCTGACCCGACGGGGATTGGGATGAAAGAGAGAATTTTTACAGGACCACTTAACCGGCAACTAAGTGATGCATTGTCTTATATCAGAAATTATGTCATAGCAGAATATGTGACGAAATTACCTGATCAAGCAGAGGCGGTTCGTGTTTTCAATTGGCCTTACAGAGCTGTAGAGGAAGCACTTAGTAATGCCATTTACCATCGCTCATATCAGATTCGCGAACCGGTTACCGTAACAATTACTCCTGAACAGATGGATATCTTGAGTCTTCCGGGTCCTGACCGATCAATTACGGATAATGATCTGAAAAATAGAGTGCTAATCTCCAGCCGATATCGGAACAGGCGTATTGGTGATTTTCTTAAAGAATTAAAGATGGTTGAGGGAAGAAATACTGGCATTCCACTGATTGTGAATGAGATGAAAAACAACGGTTCTGAGTTACCAATCTTTAAGACAGACGAGGACAGGAGCTATTTTCGAGTGATTTTCCCAATTCATCAAGCGTTTCTTGAACAGAATAAAAATGATGCGAAAGAACCGAGAGTAAAGAAAAGCTCTAAGCGGAGGAATAGAGAAGAACTACGGGTGCTGGTTCTTGAATTATTGGCACAAAAGGGCAATCTTTCAACCAATGAGTTGGCTAAGGAACTCGGATATAAGAGTTTAAATGATACACTACGTGCTGTTGTTAAAGAGATGTTAGAGTCAGAAGAGGTTGTATATCTCTATCCGGACAAACCGAACAGTAGAAACC
>JAAZGH010000134.1 GCA_012511325.1 Clostridiales bacterium
ATCCTGGATCAGCTGATCGAACTTGGTCATATCGATATCCTGATCATGGCACGATCTTCACATGTCAGTTATGATGGAACAAATTGGTATCTGAATTTTGACGGCAGTATGCAATCTCAGTATGAGCGCTGCAGTATGCCGGATGCAGTCCGCCTTATCAGCAAACTGGCTTCGGAGGAGATGAAACAACCTGTCACAGTCATTACCAGAATTATCAATGATGATACAGTGAAAACCGGGGCAACCGCAGAACCTGAGTGGCTGGGCCGCATTAGGAAAGTTTGTCGGGAGACGGATGTACCCTTAGAAGTGGAGGAATAAGATGTCTAAAAGAGGAATGCCGCGAGGCAAAGGCGGCTTTGGTGGCGGCGGCAATATGAATCAACTGATGCAGCAGGCACAGAAAATGCAGCGCGAACTGGAAAAAGCCCAGCAAGAGACTGCGGAAATGACAGGAGAAGCGACTGTAGGCGGCGGGTTCGTCACAGTAACCGTGGGCGCCGATCATCAGATCATCTCCCTCGAACTTGCTCCGGAAGTCATTGATCCTGAAGATCCCGAGATGCTGCAAGACATGGTCACCGCGGCAGTAAACGAGGCAATGAGAGATTTGGACAGCAAGATTGAAGCCAGGATGTCCAAGGTCACCGGCGGCGCAGGCCTGGGCTTCCCGGGTTTCTAAAATATGTCCAGACACTTTCCGCCGGCGATCAGCCGGCTGATTTCCGCCCTGGGCAAACTCCCGGGCATTGGCCGTAAAGGCTCTCAACGCTTGGCCTACTACATCCTTGGGCAAGACGACGATTTCGCCCGCGAACTGGCAGCTGCCATCAGCAATGCCAGAGACCAGATCCATCTCTGTCCTATCTGCTGTGACTTAACTGAGACTGATCCTTGCGAGATCTGCTCCTCAACTCAGCGTGACCGCACCAGAATCTGCGTAGTAGAAAGCCCTCGGGATATCGCTTCGCTGGAAAGGATCCGGGAATATAACGGCCTATATCATGTGCTGCACGGCGCCATTTCACCCATGCAGGACATCGGCCCGGAACAAATAAAACTCAAAGAGTTGTTGATCAGGCTTCAGGAATCAGATCAAATCACAGAAGTGATTCTCGCAACCAATCCTACCGTCGAGGGCGAGGCCACAGCCCTCTATATTGCCAGGCTGCTGAAAGGCACCGGCATCAAAACTACACGCCTCGCCCACGGCATACCTATGGGCAGCGACCTTGAGTACGCCGACGAAATCACCCTGATGAGAGCCTTTATCGGCAGACAAGATATCTAACAGCCCTACTATTTATCGAAGGCGTTATTCGGCAGTACCGATCCTATTTTGACCATCCAGCCGGATATTCTGTTATTTGTCCTGGATAATAATATCTTCCGGAGCTACCATGCCCAGATTATCCCGGGCGATACGCTCGATATATTCAGGCGTTCCTGCAATACTGAGAAGCTGTTCCAGTTCATACTTCTGAGCTTCCAACCCGGCTTTAATAGTCTGCAGTTCCTCGTGCTTGCGCTGTAGCCTGCGACTCTCCTGTTCCTGTGAAACAAAAATCGTAAAACAGATCGCCAGAATAATGATTAAAGCGCCCGCAAAAACCATCCTCGTCAAGGCGGCTTTTGACATTTTAGCTTTAAGATTGTCAGTTGAGCGCGCTTTAACCACAGACACAGACCTCCTGCTGACATTACATCATTACTCTTATTGTTGTGGGCTCTATTGTAAACGGAATTTGTTCGGTTTGTCCAGTTAAAATCAGAAATTGCCGGAATAAAAACACGGAAAAAGCCTGAAAAAACAGGCTTTTGAGTCAAAGTAACCAAATTGTAATAATCGCCCTGAGGCAGTAGCCTCAACCCTTCTCTCAGTTAAGGAGCTCGTAAAGTTGTCCCGCTTCTTCTTTTTTGACCGCAGGTCGGATATCTATTACCTTGATCCTGGTTTGCCTTTCGCCAAAACCGATCTCAATAATATCGCCAACGGCTATTTCCGTACTGGGTTTGGCTTTCCTGCCATTGACACTGACTCTGCCAGCGGCGGCCATCTCATTGGCAACTGTCCGTCTTTTTACTATCCGCGCTACTTTTAGATATTTATCTACTCTCATTTTCTTTCCTCTCTGTTCTATCCGCCTGTTCCAGCATCCTTTTAGCCTGATTCCAGAGGGCATCCAGCTCAGTCAAGGACAGATTGCCAAGCTCGTTATTACCGGTTGCTGCCAGAGCTTCCATTTGGGCGAATCTGCGAATAAAACTGTCTGTACTGAGATTTAGCGCCAACTCGGGCTCAATCTTGAGAGAACGCAAGTAATTCACCACTGCGAACAATAGATCACCCGCTTCCCGCTCAAGTTCTTTTTGCCGCGTAATATCTCCGGCGGCAATTTCTGCCCTCGGGCACGCCTGAGCCGGATCGATCAATTCTTGGATCTCATCTAACTCTTCAAAGATTTTAGCTTTGGAGCCACTGCTGTCCGGCCAGTCAAAACCTACCTGCGCCGCTTTTTTTTGCACCTTAAAAGCGCGAGTCAAAGCCGGCAGAGTCCTGGGAACATCACACAATACATCCGTCTGACTGCGAAGACCCTTCTCGATTTTTTTGTTTTCTTCCCAAGTCTGCAAAACCTGCTCAGGATTCGCAGCAACATCATCCCCGAAAATATGAGTATGCCTGGAGATCAGCTTCCGCGAAACCGCGGTCACAACATCATTGAAATCAAACTCGCCGCGCTCCTCCGCCATTCTGGCATGGAATACTACCTGCATCAAGAGATCGCCCAGCTCATCTTTCAAACTGCAACTGTTCCCGGACTGAATTGCATCTACAACCTCATAAGCTTCTTCGATTAAATTGTGCTTAATACTGTCGTGAGTCTGGATCCGATCCCAGGGACAGC
>JAAZGH010000135.1 GCA_012511325.1 Clostridiales bacterium
GCGATCCTCTGTGACTTAGCCAAATCATCGGACTGTAATAACCAAAGCCAACAAGATCATCAGCTTGCCCTGGTCGCAACACCGACAACCGCCGGCGAGGATTCGGAACAGGTGCCGGATGCCGCCTGTATGGTTTCGTTCTTCATTTATCAGGGCAGAGTATATGAGCATTATCAGTGGATCGACGATACCGGCGATATCGCGGGTGCTATGCTGGGATCAGCTGTTGCGTCGATCGATGAATATACACCGCTTGAGGACTACAAGGAACTGACGGGCAGTGTCGGCGGTGACTTTTATGAGGTCAAGGGTTTCGATCCGGGATTTATGTTGGCCATGAAAGCAAAGCCAGGCGAAACGACGGAACCTGGAATTGCCATCTTCACCTGCATCAATGATATCCGTCCGGAATCTCCCGCTGATCTGCTGGAAAAACATTTCCGGCTTTCCCGGAATTTTGTGTCCGCAGAGTATGAAAGTGGAGACTCTTGGTATAACGAGTGTGGCGAGCGCTATCCGTTGTCTGAAGAGGGAATCAAGGTGTTGAATAAGTTTTTGTGTCAGCTGAGCGCATCTGAGTTTGTTTCCGTAGGTGAGGCGCTTAGCTACGGTATTGATTTAACCTCTATCATGAACAAGCGACAGGCCGTCTTGTACTTGAACATGAAGAACGGCTTAACTGTGACATTGATGTTGAATCAGTATGGCTATGTAAATTTTGGTGGCGTTTTGGATTTATATGCGCAAGTGCCAGCCGCTGATCTCAAGGCTCTGCTGATGCAATTCACAGAATTGGATCAGCCTGATCAGGAACCGGCGGGCGTTATTTTGCCGCCGGTACGCTTCGGTCGAACCAGAACGCTTCCCCTCCCGGTCAAAAACTATGATCTTCGGACCGCTGTAACTGAGTCCGATCTGGTGGCCCGGGTGAAAGTGCTTAATTGGCTAGGGGAGGACAATGATAATCTGACAACTTGCTTTGAAGCAGAAGTGCTGGACACCATCAAAGGACAAAGTCCGCGGCGGATCACCCTGCTACAGGACGGCAGCTCGGAGGGATCCAGCGAAGCATTGTTCACCCATGGCACTGAGCTGTTTGTATTCCTGAGGCGAGATAAACATTCGCAGCACAAAAATGTCTACCGCAGTACCGGCGGCCCGACTACCACCGTATTTATAGTCAAGGACGACACCGGTACAGCCTATGCTCTGGATAAACACGGCAATCTAACTCGGAATTTTGATGTTGAGTTGGTAATGAAGTGGGTCCGGCCGGGGAGCAAAAAGTATGGCGAACTGCGGGGAAATTGGAAAGAACAAGATCCGTATCTATTCAATGAAACATTTGATGATTACTACAAGCATGTCTACCCCTATGACGCTTTCGTCGCTAAAGTAAAGAGTGTCTTAGCCAAGGCCGATCCTGAGGCCACAACTGCGGACTAAGGTCAGTTGCGCTGTGTCTGATATCCGGTGGCTGGCAGTTCCCGGCAGCTTTACAATCGTAACTTCCGCCGGCACTCATTAAGAGTCGTAGTTTCCCGGATAAATTTCGCAACCGCGGTTTATACAGACGTAACTTCCGCCGGCACTCATTAAGAGTCGTAGTTTCCCGGATAAATTTCGCAACCGCGGTTTATACAGATAAATGCCGGTCGGCACTTGGTCCGACCGGCACTTATTAAATCAAGAATTATCAATCTTAACAATTAATTAGCTGATATCGCCTGTTGCCCTATGACGGAAGTATTAGATACGGCAGTATCTAAATCAATAGCTGTCATTGGAGTGCGAGATCTCGATATCATCCAGCATCACGAATTTTGGAACCAGCACAGCGCGTGGATCTCTCTCTCCGTAGGTCTGAGAAGTATTGTAAACAACACGCTTTTGTGCCAGCTTTACCAGGCCTCTGCCAAACAGGTCAGTGAGCTTATTGGTCAGGCGAACATTGTAGGGAACCTTTATACTGCCATCTTGCTTGAACAGCAATGCACCGAAACGGCTGGATCCCGTGACCAGACCCTGCGAGGGATTGACGACACCGGTATAGTGCAGATACGGAATATAGAGGATATCTTTTTCACTCTCAGCCGCCTCCGCGCAAAGCTCTCGTACGTCTTTTATCTCCCAGTCGCCGCCATCCAGAGTCAGATTCAGATGCGGCACATCGGTAGCATTCGCCTCCAGGCCGAATTCATCGGCCAGTTCCTGGAAAATACTGAAGTTGCGGTAGGTGCCCTGCTCGTAGAGGGCAAGCTTCTCTCGTTTCCGTCCCCACAGATCATGCGAGTAGGCGAATGTCTTCAGCGCCTCCGGGTCGTCATATAGGCTAAAACTGTCAGAAAAAACTTGCTTGCCTAAATCTTCTTTTGTGTGCATGCCGGCTAACCGTATTACTGCATCGCCATTTAGCGCTAACCAGTCGAGGAGATCCAGATACTCCGCTGTAGCGGCCGCACCGAGCACAATACGGTACGATCCGAGCGGCAGCTGCACCGGCTTGCTCCGCAGATAGGAATCGACCAGGAAGCTAAGCTGCTTGTGCAGGACTCTGGACTTGAGATCCTTTTTCCGATAGGCGGACTGTTCGGCATTGACCTCCCATTTATTCTTCAATGACGACAAAACCAAGGTCACCTGGGCATCCGTCGCCGCCCAGAAGCCTACATCATCAGATAGTGAGGTCATAATGCAAAGCATCGTCTCACCCCGGCTGAAGTTCCCTGACAGCACGATATCGTCAGTCTCCAGACTGAGCGTCGCCTGCTCCACGAAATCGATCATTTCATCGCTGCTCATTTCTGCCAGATCGGCATCATAACAGCGCTTGTCGCTGAAGCCTTCAATAGCGGATAAGGTCGGCTGATAGCTCAGCTTGCTGGAAAATTCCAGTGTTGCCAAAGCCTGATCGAACATTTTTTTCATCTGCTCCAGATTGGACGGATCCATCACCAGACTGGTTTTAGCTTGTTTTTTATCTCCATAGACAGTGATACACAGACGATTCAGATTTTCGCTGGTGTTCAGTGAAATGCCGGAGTTGGCATAACGGATAAAATGGCTGTTTTCATGATGCCAAAGCAATCTGAACTTCGCATCTTGCGCCAAGCCGTATTCCCTAAGCGCAGCCAGCGCTTTTTTGATTTTTTTCTCCATCTTTTCCATCTTATCTGCCCACCTTTACCCGATCGAAGCGGCAAACCGGGATGCCGTGTCCCAGCTGCATAATCTGCGAGGGCGCTCCCTTGCCGCAGTTATTTACATAGTGCAATTCCCAAGTACTCGCATCGCCGACGGCCGATAAATTGCGATAGAACTCCAGCGTATCGCCGCCGTAGGATGTATTGCGGACTATGCCTTTATTGACACCGTCCTCGACCAGCCAGCCGATATCGGTCGCGAAATGAAAATGCTCGCGATTAGAACCGATAGACCAGCTCCTCTCGCCACCCAGAATCAGCCCGCGCTCAGTATTGCTGACGATATCCTCCAGCGTACCGTCCTCACCCGCATCAACATTGATATTTGTCATGCGGTCAAGCGGCACCCGGTGGAAAGACGCCGCTCGCGCCGCGCCGCCACTGCCGGGGAAAATCTCGCGCCTGGCATTCCGATTGGCCTCCCCGGCACTCTGGCGCGAAGAGATCGCACCGACCAACCTGCCTTTATCGATCAGCAGACAGTCCTGACAGGCCACGCCGTCATCATCAAAGCCGAAGCTGCCGGGCGAATTGGGCTCTGTAGCATTGGCACGCACCGTCAATTTCTCGGAGCCGTACTTGAGCCGGCCGAAATCCTCCAGCCGCACGAAAGAACCGCCGGCAAATGAGAGCTCATAGCCCAGGATACGATCCAGCTCCAGCGGATGCCCTATAGTCTCGTGCACCTGCAGGAACATCATGTCCGGCAGCAAGATCACGGAACGGGTATCCTGCGGGCAGACCGGAGCCTCCAGTAGTTGGCGCAACTCGCTGACAATGCGCTCTGTTTCCTGATCCCAGTTTTCCCGGCGCATAATATCCCAGCCCCGTGTATCATACAGCCGCGGCGGCATATATTTGCGACTTTGCATGCCGCCGTCTGCATCTATACCCATTACGGCAACTCGCGGATAAATGTCGATCAGATGCTTGCGGATTTCCGCACCCTCGGTATCGTAATACTCGATCGTCTTGCGATTGGTTTGTAATATGATCTCACGGTTTATCACTCCCGGCTGATTTAGCTTTCCGTCCAGCCACTGCAGCATCGCCATCTGTTCGCCGATCTCCACCTCAAACGGATCCTCGGCACAGGGACTGACAAACTCGCCCCCAACTGCATCTTTGTCCGCCAGCACCACCGGTCGCTTAACCTTGCGCGCCGCTGTCCTGGCGTTCTTCAATGCCATCTCGAAAGTGTGTCCGGCCTGAGCCGGATCAGACGAAGCCGCAAAACCCCAGGCTCCCTCGTACAATACCCGCACACCGAAACCCTGTTCCTGCAGTTGATTAAATTCAAGCAAATTTCCATTAAGCATATAGAGAATACTGCTATCCTCCTGGGGGAAGTAGCGCACATCCGCATACGATGCCCCCTTCTCGAGCAGCTTCTTCAGCGATTTCTTCCAGTCAATTTTCATCTTTTCACCACCCGTACATAATACAATTCAACTCCGTGCCCTCTAACAGGACACTAATAAATATTACTCAATACAACAAAATCTGTCACCCGTTACCAGGTAAAATTATCCTTAGCCCAAACGTGCTGCGCAGTTGTGGTAAAGAATTCGGCAAGCAAAAACAATGCTGGTATAATGTAAGTTACGCCGGATGTCGTTGCCAATCCGAAGCAGACAGGCATCAGGCTGTTGAGAGCAGACAATAAGGCCTGCTGACCAGTATGTGGCAGGAACTTATAATCAGGCCGGCTCACTGGTTCAAAACTAATACCGGAACAAAGAAAGATGACAGACGAACCGACAAACAACTCGGAAATTGAACAAAACCCGGCGCAGAATGCAGAGCAACACGCGCAGGACAGCCGGCCAAACGGCTCTGCCCCGGAAACTGATCACCAGCGGAGGACAAAACGTTTTGCCCAGTCTGTGAAACCATCCGGACGCCAAGACCCCGGCGCGCAGGAATATTTGTCTGCTGAGGAGAGAACTTTCTCGCGGCGGATGCGGGTTGCTAAAAAAGATTTGCGGCGCCGGGTCTCAGGCAAGCCCACGCGCCATGCCGGCATGGTTTCCGTCTTTCAAGTGCTTGGCAATGCTTTGAAGCATCTGCTGTTCTCAGCTCTGGTTCTGATTATTCTGATTGCCTTTCTCCTGGGCGGGATAGGCTTCGGCATGCTGAGCGGCTATATCGCTACAGTGACACCGGTCGAAGTCGTGGATCTGCGCAGCACCAATGAAGCCACTGTCGTTTATGACCGCAACGGCAAAGAGCTGGCCCGCTTTACCGGCGCCAATAACTTTGAGCGCGAATATGTGCAGATGGCCCGGATCAAACCGACCTGGCTGGATGACGCTTTCATCGCAATCGAGGACGAACGCTATGAAACCCATCGCGGCATTGATCCCAGGCGGATCGGCAGCGCTGTTCTCAGCATGATCGCCAATGCCGGGACACCGACACACGGCGGTTCGACTATTACGCAGCAAGTCGTCAAGATGCTGTCCGGTGCCAGCGAAGAATCCGCCCAGCGCAAAGTTCAGGAATGGTACCGGGCAATTGAGCTCCAGAAAATCAAAACTAAAGATGAAATCATGGAGCTATATTGCAATCTGGTACCTATGGCCAATAATTATGTGGGAGTGCAGGCCGCGTCCAAGGCCTATTTCGGCAAGGATATTTCGCAGCTTTCGCTGGCGGAATCAGCCTTCCTGGCTGGTATCCCCAATCTGCCCTCTGTCTATAATCCCCGTACGGAAGCTGGCCGCCGCAATGCCCAAAGACGCATGCGCATTGTCTTGCAGAATATGTTTGATCTGGGCATGATCTCTAAAGATGAGCACGAAGACGCTCTAAACGAGGAGCTCATTTTTGCCACAGTAGATCCGGAGCAAAAATCTAATCAGGTAAATAACTATTTTGTCGATGCGGTGATCAGGCAGGTAATAAAGGACTTGCAGCTGCGCCGCGGTTATTCCTATGAGCTGGCCCGTCTGGCAGTTTATCAATATGGCCTGCGGATTGAGACTACAATGGATCCTTGGGTGCAGGATGCGCTGACAAGATCCTTCAGCAAAGTTGATTTGTTCTCCAGCAATCCCGATGCCTTGCCCGATATCCCGGAACCGCCGCAGGCAGGCATGACTGTCATCTCGAATATGCCGGCGCAACGGGGACAGGTGCTGGGAATTTACGGCGGTTTCGGCGAAAAAACTACCCATATGGGCTTTAACCGGGCGACACAAGCTGTCCGCCAGCCGGGCTCCGCCATCAAGCCAATCCTGGTCTACGCGCCTGCTATAGAGACGGGTGTCATTACTGCGGGATCTGTGTTGATGGATGAGCCGAAACATCTCGATCCGCAAAATCCTGATAAAGAATGGCCGCAGAATGTGACCAAAAAATATTCGGGCGCAACCACGGTGCGCGAAGCATTAAAGTATTCGATCAATACAATTGCTGTCGATACCTATGTCAACTTGCTGACGCCGCAGGTCGGACTCTCTTTCCTCAGAGCTCTGGGAATCGACAGAAGAGAAGAAACTCAGCCTGCCGGCGCTTTGGGCGCTTTGGGCCAGGGGGTCACTACTTACGACATGGCCGGGGCTTACAGTGCTTTTGCCAATCAGGGGATTTATATCGAGCCCTATATGTATACGCGGGTTCTGGATGCGGATGGTCGCGTACTGTTGGAAAACAAACCCGTTATCCGTCAGGTTTTTACTCCGGAGACAGCTTATATCATGACGGATATTATGCGCGATGCGGTGGAAAATGTCTCTTGGTTCGAGCCATCACGGCTGGAGTACCAGGTCTCGGCAGGAAAAACCGGTACCTCTGACAGACTGATTGACACCTGGTTCTGTGGTTTTACACCTTATTATACGGGAGCAATCTGGTACGGTTACGACAATAACAACGGCAGACGCACTTCGGTGCCGGATGTCGATCATTATAACGGTTTGGGCATCTGGAAAGATGTAATGGAGCAGACCCACAGCGATAAAGAACCTATGGAGTTTGAACGGCCGCAAAATGTCGTATCGCGTACTGTCTGCGCTGACACCGGCCTACTTAGCAGTCCTTACTGTACCTCGACTTCAACCGAACTTTTCGACCGGACTAAGCCGAATTTCCCGAATTCGACATGTACTTTGCATAAAGCGCCAACACCAACGCCGACACCGACACCGGAGATTCCGGCGCCTATTGTACCGACGCCTACGCCAACTGTTGAGCCTACCCCTGCCGCGCCTGAACCCACGCCGGAAGGTTGAGCAGGGCCAAAACGGATTTGGTTAGCGC
>JAAZGH010000136.1 GCA_012511325.1 Clostridiales bacterium
GTATCCAGCAGATATTGCGGGATCGATTCAGGCGGCACTTTCATCAATCTCAAAGTCTCTCTAACTGGCTCGCCGCCTTGAAAGCAGACGAGAGGTCCGTCGATTTCTTTGGCGATCGCAGCGCAAGTCTCAGGCAGCCCGGCAAAAAACAGCAGATCAAGCGAACCGCCCTGGAAGTCCAGCAGCCGCCATCTCTTGATTTCTTCGTAGAGATAACCCAGCAACCGTACGCCATCCGCTTGATCCAAGCGATAGCTAACGCCCAGGCGTGTAATCTGATTTTCCCGAATCCAGTCCATAATGATTTTGCGAGCTGAAGCATCCCGGTAGTCTGCCAGCGCTGCCTGGATGGCAGAGTCAGCGATTACAACCGGGAAACCGCATTCCTCCAGATGCTCGGCAGCCGACTGCAGCCCCAGTGTGTGAGCATCATTAGCAGGCTTAATCAAGCCGTAAATATTGTTAAACTTGGAGCTTCTCATCATTATTTCACGGAGGGGCAGGCTCAAAATGTCGAATCAGGCTGCTCAATTCTCAATAAAGTAGCATAAACATCTTGAATATTGATCTGTTTCAGATGTCTGCCGGTAGCTCGAAAATCAAGGCGCAGCAATTTAGAAGCCAGATCAATAATCAACGAAGTATATTCAGTTTCAATATCCAGAAGTTGACCCAGAGTTTCGAGCGGTACCAGACCATAAGGGACATCTTCCAGAATATAGCGGTGATTAAGGGTGTCGGGAGCATCAATATCGTCATAGGCATCAGTGCGGCGGATTACGTCATACAGCTGTTCACCTTTGATATAGCGGGTATGGTATGTGCGGTGAAACCATTCCTTGGTACTGTCAATTACGAAGCCAAGGGCTTCGGCCACCTGCAGCCGCTCACGGTCGATCTCTTCAATATAGGCCGCGATATGGGGCGTAATACTGTCCCGATAATACTTAAAGGTAAACTCCGGATTTTCTATCCAGCCACTATTAAGCAACAGCGGCGCGCAGTGCAAGATCATGCCGACATTGCCGATGGAAGTCTGAATCATGGAAGTGGCAGGCATAAAATATGGCCGGATACAGTCAGGCAGATAATCGACGATCTCCCGGTTACTCATTTCCCCCATTCCTGCCACATATACGAAATCTTTAAGTGCGAGGATATTCACTTTGTCCTGCGACTGTTTGCGACAGGTATGAATTACCGTCTGTGTCTCAGCTATTGTCGGAGTGAGGGGATTATCCTGCAGACGGAAATAATAATTAAACTCAATAGCCCCGCAAGTCCGGCCGGGACTCAGAATGATCGGACATTCTTTCCGCAGTGTCCGCCCGATCATAATTGCCAGCTCCCGATGCGCGGTGGCGGGAGTCGCTATCAGAATCAGGTCAGGCTGGCGCAGTGACTCTGCGAGATGGTCGGTAACGGTTGCCAGCTTGGCCCGGCCGCTTATTTTTCCTATAGCTTGGATGATTCCGGTTTGTTGCAAGGTACGGATATTCTCAAAAGTCCGATTCCACAAGGTGACCTCATGACCGTTTAAGGCCAAATGAGCGGCCATTGCCGTTCCTGAGTTGCCGGCGCCGATCACTGTGATTTTCATGATTTGCCTCGAATTCTAATTGCAATGCAAACGTGGAAAGTTATGATTTGCATTATTAGGTGAGATCAATTATCAGAATCTAGAAGATATGTGCATCTCCGCACAGCGAGGATAAGATGCTTCATAAATTCGGCGGTTGCAGTCCGTAATCTGCAAGTTAGTTTATTATAAAATCTACCTGCTTTCCCTGTCAATTAACCGCGGTACCCTTGGGCGCAAAGCTTGCCGACTCCTATAGTGTCTGCTAAACTTTTTGGATAGGACAGGAGGCGATAACCGTGGTAAAATTTGGTCTCAATCAGCTGCGCGAGCTGTTTTTAAGCTTTTTTGAAGAAAAAGGGCATCTGCGCTTGCCCAGTTTTTCCCTGATACCGCAGCATGATCCTTCTTTGCTGCTGATTAATGCCGGCATGACGCCCATGAAACCCTATTTTACGGGGGCTCTGGAGCCTCCGTCACTGCGTGTCACCACCTGCCAGAAATGCCTGAGAACTCCTGATATTGATCATGTCGGCAAGACTAGCCGGCATGCGACATTTTTTGAGATGCTCGGCAATTTTTCTTTTGGTGATTCTTTCAAGGCAGAGGCTATTGCCTGGGCCTGGGAATTCCTGACCCAAGTCTTGGAAATCCCGTCGGACCGACTGTATGCAACTGTTTATCTGGAAGATGATGAGGCCCATGCGATCTGGGAAACAATGCCGATTGACCACTCTCATATTTCTCGTCTTGGCAAAGCGGATAATTACTGGGAGCATGGAGTCGGACCTTGCGGCCCTTGTTCAGAGATCTACTATGATCGGGGTATTGAGTATGGTTGCGGGGATTTTGCTTGCGCGCCCGGCTGTGATTGCGACCGTTTCGTTGAGGTCTGGAATCTGGTTTTTACTCAGTTTTATCGTGAAGAAGATGGCAGTTATACCGTACTGGATCAGAAAAATATCGATACCGGCATGGGTCTGGAACGTCTGGCCGCGGTAATGCAGGGCGTCGAGAATATTTTTGAAGTCGATACCATTCGGGAGCTTTTGAATACTGTTGCTGACTATTGCCGGACTGCTTATGGCGAAGATGAGATCAATGATATTTCTCTGCGCGTAATTGCCGATCATCTGCGCAGTGCTGTGATGCTGATCAGTGATGGGGTATTCCCGGGCAATGAGGGGCGAGGATATGTGCTCAGACGTTTGATCAGGCGAGCTGCCCGTCATGGCAGATTGCTGGGAATTGAGAGACCTTTCCTATTTGAATTGGTGCCAAAAGTTATCACGATATCCGGCAGTGTTTATCCGGAGCTGATCGAAAGAGAAAAATTGATTGTCAGTTCTCTGCGCATGGAAGAGGAGCGTTTCTCTGCAACCATAGCCCAAGGTCTCAGTGTCTTGAAGAATTTGATTGCCCGGGTGCAGGAAAAAGCAGGCGAGGTTCTGCCCGGTTCGGATGCTTTCAAGCTCCACGACACCTTCGGTTTCCCGATTGACTTAACCCGGGAGATTGCTGCCGAGGCAGGAATCGATATTGATGAGTCGGGCTTCAGGGAGCAGATGGAGCGTCAACGCGAAACTGCCAGACAGGCCTTGCGTGCCAAAGCAGGTTCGGCCTGGGATGCCGAGGCTATGCCTGAGGAGTTGGCGGCTATGATGCCGACTGAGTTTACAGGCTACGATCAAATGCGCGCTTCCGGTCAGATTAGCCTGCTTATTCTTCAACAGCCGGTCGATGGCAAGCTCTCAGTAATTGAGCAGGCCACTCCGGGCGACCGGTTGCTTATTGTCGTGCCCGGCACGCCCTTTTATGCCGAAGGCGGCGGACAAAAGGGCGATGTAGGTTGGATCAGAACCGAAACAGCTGTACTGAAAGTCGATAATACTATGGTCACTGATCAGGGTGTGTATCTGCATTATGCCGAGCTGGTAGACGGTCAGATCCAAGTAGGCGATGAGGTTATTCTGGAAGTAGATCAGGCAGTGCGACTGGCTACTGCCCGAAATCATACGGCAACGCATCTGTTGCATCAGGCACTAAGACAGGTTCTGGGTGAGCAAGTGCATCAGGCCGGTTCCTATGTCGAGGCTGATTATCTCCGTTTTGATTTTACGCATCAAGGTCCTCTGACCCCGGAGCAGAGAGATACCGTTGAATGGCTGGTCAATGAGGCTATTGACAAGGATTTTGCCATTACTGCAGAGCTCGTGCCTCTGGCAGAAGCCACTACTGCCGGAGCACTGGCCCTGTTTGATGAAAAATATACGGATCCGGTGCGGATGATCAGAATCGGGGATTTTTCTCTGGAATTGTGCGGCGGCACTCATCTCAGCCATTCCGGGCAGGTGCAGATTTTTGCTTTGCTGAGCGAAAGCGGGATTGCGGCCGGAGTGCGCAGGATTGAAGCTGTGACCGGGCTTAAGGCCCTGTCTGCTCTGCTGCAGTTCAGGCATATTGTACGTCATACCGCA
>JAAZGH010000137.1 GCA_012511325.1 Clostridiales bacterium
ATTGGAATGACCCCGATACTCTGTTCATTTCTTTCCATCAGGACGGGCGAACCTTATATCCGGGAACAGGCGCTATCGATGAGCTCGGAGGGCCCGGTGCCTATGGCTATAACATTAATATTCCTCTGCCGCCTAATACCGGTGACGAGGGTTTTCTCTATGTGCTGGAGCAGGTGGTGCTGCCGATCCTGGAGGAGTTTCAGCCGGATCTGATTATCAATTCCGCAGGGCAGGACAATCACTATACGGATCCTCTGACCAATATGAATTTCTCTGCCCAGGGCTATGCGGCGCTGAATAGTCGGCTGAGCCCGGATATAGCAGTTCTGGAGGGCGGATACTCAATTCAGGGCGCCCTGCCCTATGTCAATACCGGAATTGTCCTGGCGATGGCCGGTCTGGACTTTTCCGGAGTCTTCGAGCCGGATTACAGCGATGGCCTCTGGCGCCAATCCGAGCGTGTAACCGGCCAGGTGCGGCGCATTTCAGCGGCAGTGCTGGAGAATTGGCAGCGTCGGGAGGAATTAGGCGCAGCCGCATTTAGAGGAAATGACATCGTTACAAGAAGACGACATATCTACTATGATACGGCCGGAATTATGGAGCAGCAGGTGCAGAGTTTTACCGTCTGTCCGCACTGTCCCGGTCTCGACTATGTAGAATCTAAAAATGACCGCGGAGCCAGTCTCTTGGGCATCACAATTCCTCGCCGCGCCTGTCGCAAATGTCGTGAAGCCGGTTACCGCCTATTTGAAAGCAGCACAGGATCGGCTCAACGCTTGCTCCAGGATCGCTTCTGCGACGAATATCATGTGGGTTGAGGGGTAGAGATAAATAATTGGTTTCCGATTCTGAGGTAACTCCTGCCGGTGATATCGCAAAACCTATATAGTCTTGTTTAGCTTCTATAGTATGAACAGGATCACCTGTCATTACATTTATCTACAATTAAATCGTAGAGCCCGGAGTACGCTTGGAAGTATCGTAACCGAGAGTGACAAGATTGCTGTCCTGGAATTTGAATTTCTTAATGAATTCCAATCCCAGCTTCTCATGAGCGCGTAAGGAACGACCGTTGATCGAATTGATAAATGTAATAAGAATCGGGAAGCGCTTGTTCATTGTGCGTCGAGAGAATTCGAATAAATTGGGTAGAACGCCGATGGAGCGGTAGCGCTTATCAACTGCGACCGGTCCGTATTGGTAAGAATTATAGATGTCCGGCGTTGTGCCGAGATATTCCATATTGACGAGATCATCAATCATGACCTGGAACAGAGGCCACTGTGCCCAAAACGGCCAAGAGGCGGCCATGGCATAGGCTATGACTTTGTCGCCGTCAAAGGCAATGCTGACGCCATCTTCTTCTTCAATCAGGGTTTTCAGGCGGACAGCATTAAAATAAGTCGTAACGAAGCCGTCCGGTCGATCCTCAGGAGAAATTGAATTGATATGGTATTTCTGCTGTAACAATTCAACCTGCGGTATATCCGCCAGAGTAGCTAATCTGTATTCCATATTTTGACTCGCTTTCTTAAGTTTTTATTATCGCTGCTCTTTTTCCATACATTGTAACAGGAGATCATAGGAAGTATTACTGCTGCAAGGATAGATTATTTACGCAAATTTTACTTGACTTCTTTTGTATTATTGTATTATGCTACTAATACAGTGGTTATTGTTCAGCGCATGAATATTATATAGTTTAGGCCACTTAAACAATAATACAGAGGGAGAGAGCCATGAGCTACCAGTTTTCACATGATGTACCCATATATCTTCAGATCATGGAGATCTTCCGGGATCAGATTCTGTCCGGGCAACTTGTCCGTGGCGATCAACTGCCCTCGGTTCGGGAGGTGGCGATGAACTACGGTGTGAATCCTAATACGGTACAGAAAGCTTTTTTGGAGATGGATCGTCTGGAACTGACACGCAGCGAAAGGACTACCGGACGCTTTGTTGTGGCATCGGATGCTTTGCTCAAGAAGCTGCGCACAGAACAATCACAAACAGCTATTGAAGTCTTCATTCAACGCATGAAAATGCTTGGTATTGAATGCGCTGAAATAATCGAGATCATCAAGGAGAGATGGAATGATAACTAAATTCGTCGAGGTAAAAGATCTGACCAGAAATTATGGCAAAAGGCGGGGGGTAGAAAGCTTGTCCTTTGAGTTGGCAGAGGGTGAGATTGTAGGACTGCTGGGTCCCAACGGCTGTGGCAAGACAACCCTGATTAAGCTGATCATGGGTCTGTTGCAACCGGACAAGGGCAGTGTGGCGATCCGAGGCCAAAAGCCGCAGGCTTCCTATAATCTGGTCTCCTATTTACCGGAAAATACCTATCTTAACCCGGCGCTGACCATGCGGGAGGCTCTCAGGATCTTTGTCGATTTCTACCGGGATTTCGACCAAGATAAAGCCCGGCGTATGTTAGAAGAGTTCGGCCTGGAGCTGGATCAGACGCTGAAGACAATGTCCAAGGGCATGCAGGAAAAAGCGAATCTGGCTCTGGTTATGAGCAGAGATGTGCCACTGTATGTTTTAGACGAGCCGATGGGGGGTATCGATCCGGCCGCCAGAGAAACTATCCTGAACGGCATTCTCATAAATTACAATCCCGGCAGCACTTTGCTGCTCAGCACTCATCTGATCAGTGATGTTGAGATGCTATTTGACCGTGTCATCTTCCTGGACAATGGCCGGATCAGATTGGATCGCTCCGTAGAAGAACTGCGTGCCAGAGAGGGTAAGAGCATTGACGGCCTATTCCGTGAAATCTATGCCCCTGAGAAAGGAGAATACTATGCTTTGTAAGTTGATCAAGTTGGATTTGCGTGACTACCGCTCCAAGTTAAAATGGGCTTTGCCGATCTACGGCCTGCTGCTTTTAAGCGCGCTTTTGACCAAAGGTCTGAGCATTCCCTATCTGGGCGGTTTCGCCTATGGGATCGCCGCCATCGCCACCATAATCCTGCTGCCCGCAGCTCTCCTCTTGAGCCTGATTCATTACTATCGCCACCTCTATACCAATCAGGGTTATCTGACCCACACCCTGCCGGTAACATCCGACCAGCGTTATTACGGTAAGCTGCTGGGGGCTTTCCTGCTATATTTCTTGGCCACGGTTATCGCATTATTCGGCGCTCTTATCATAGTCTTGGCCAAAACTCTCAGCGAGCGCACCGGCTTTGCCGGTTTCAGCAATATCATCAAATCAGTTGTCAGCTGGCCACAGCAGATCGGACTGAATTCTGTTCTCGGCTGGTTGCTTCTCTTTGTCCTCTGGCTCTTTATCTTTATCTACTTTTTCGCGACCTACAGTTTCTGTATCAGCACCGGCATGAGCCGCCGCCTCTCGCGCTTCAGTTTTGGCGGCCCGATTATCGTTTATATAATCCTCTATATTATTCAACAGATCGTTGGGCTGCTGGCGTTCCTATTCTTTCCGCTCAGCCTCAGGCTTTCAGTCTCGCTCGACGCTATTAGTTCCGGCAGTATTGTGGCCGGGGATGTTCTTAAGACCAGGATTGTCACCGCCATGCCGGTCAGGCGTTTCCTCGATCTGGGTATGATGGGTGATAACTTCGGTCAGGACCTGCCCGCCGAAATTATTTTTGCCAACGATGGCTATATTGATATCGGGCTGGGGATCCTTCTCGTAATGTTCGTTTTCATTATTATCAGCTTTATCCTAACCCGGCGCCGCCTGGCGCGGATCGACCTGCGCTGAGCATTATCTCCGGTAACGCAGTTAATGTCTAACCGTAATCATCAGCGGCGTACCGATATTATATGACGCTATCTCCACACTGATTGCCGGTTCCGTGTTGGTCATCTTCATTGCTGTCCTGCTTTACGACCGCAAATTCGAAGTCCCGATCTGATCCGGACGCTTCTTCCACCAACAACCCGAGAAATCAAAATGAAAAACACAGTAAACGACAACAAATATCAAGCGGAAACACAAATCATCAGCGATTTTTTAGCAATGACGAAGGCGCCAACCGGTAGTATCAGTTCTCCGGACGAGTCTGCCTGCCTCAGATATCTGAGCGCTGTTAAAGTCTTGCTGCAAGCCGGGTTTGATCGTCTGGCAATGGAAGAGACACCTTATGTCGAGGAACTGTCATCGTCTTTATTAGAACAATGGCACAAGGTTCCCGGCAGCTTGTTCAATCTGAAATGCCGGGCAGGTAACAGTACCGACGCAACAGCAATCCGTTGGCAAGCATTGAATCTGCTGGATAATTACTACGCCGTTTATAAAAGCTATCGGCTGCAACCCGGTGAAATTCTTTACTTTGCCTACGGCAGCAATATGAATCAGAGGCAGATGGCATCCAGATGTTCCGGATCCCGCCTGGTCGGTCCCGGTATTATGAAGGACTTCAAACTAGTGTATCGCTATAGCTCCAAAAAACCCTATGCCTCCATTGATTGTCAGCCGGGAAGTTTTGTACCGATCTTGATCTGGGTAATAAATGAGAACGACCTGAAGAGCCTGGATAGATACGAAGGAGTTGGGGTCGAAGGCGCTTACCGGCGTTTAACCGGTACAGCTTACTTCGGCAGTACGCAATACGCCGGACTCTATTATGCCCTACCCGAAAGCCGTCCTTTTGGCCGAGCTGACCAGCCATATATTGACGATATCCGCGAACAATACCACAGATGGGGCTTTAACTATATCTGGGAAGAAAACTGAAGTATTTCCTTGAGGCCAAGGGGCTTGCTGCAGTTGCTTCAACTATTTCCGGGAAGAAAACTTAGATATCCGGCTTGAATAAGCTTAGGTTTTTTTCTTTTCGCTCTTCCAGTTCAGCAACAAGATGCCAAGCGCAACTAAAAGCATTGCGACCAGTGTCTGCCAGCGCCAGATGTTTTCGCCCAGTATAATCCAGGAAAAGAGTGCGCCGAAGACCGGGGTCAGGGTATGGAAAATAACAACTTTGGAGACATCATGGCGCTTCAGCAGCCAATTCCAGAGTCCGTATGCCACAGCTGAGACCAGCATCAGGTAGAAGAGAACCAGACTCTTGGCGAAACCGGGCCAGATCAGCCGTCCGCCTCCCAGATAACCTATCAGCGAAATCAGCGTCCCGCCGATCAGGAATTGATAACTGGTCAGAGCAATCGGTTCATGTTTTTTGCCAAAGAGCTTGACGAAGATATTGGCCAGGGAATAACAGATTGCCGACAGCAGGATGAAGAGTTCACCATTCCAGCGGAAAGTAAAGCTGAAATTTGTACCCAGATTGAGTACGACAATACCGAGCATGCCCAGAAAAATCCCGGCAATTTTGCGGCCGTTAATCATCTCAATGCCGATAATCACCGCAATGATCACGGCAAAGAAGGTACCGGTCGAGCTAATCAGAGCGGCGGAGGCGCCGGTGACAATGGTCAGGCCCATATAGAAAAAGAAATACTGTCCGGCAGTCTGGGTCAGAGCCATAGTAATGGCCGGTCCTACCAGACCGCGGTACAGACGAGGCTTTTCGCCTGTTACCAGTCGGCTCAGAATTAGTGTGAGAAAGCCGCTGCCAAAAAATCTGGCGCCGGCAAAGAGCAAGATCCCGTAGACATCTGAGGGGTCAAGTTGAAAATATTCGTAACCGACTTTAATAACGGGACA
This sequence comes from Clostridiales bacterium, assembly GCA_012511325.1. Taxonomy (GTDB): domain Bacteria; phylum Bacillota; class Clostridia; order Saccharofermentanales; family DTU023; genus UBA1046. The sequence continues at coordinate 5,642 of JAAZGH010000137.1, forward strand.
GGCGCTGCCCCAGAGTGCCGTACACAAGATGGCCACCGGAGCCAACAGGCGTCCGCTCGTTTTCTGCTGTTCTTCTGCCATTAATCCCTTCACAGTTTTAGACCCGGCGCAAGATCGGAGTGTAACACATACCCTTGTCGGTAAATTCACTCTTAAAGAGGATGATATTCTGCAGTTCAACCGGCTCCTTTGTTATCGGCAGCTCAGCGGCCAAATCCTCTAGCGGCATATGCAAACGGGTACGCCTGGCCAAGGTTATATGCGGCAGCCAGGGGCGATCGGGGAGAGGCAAGTTATTTTTCTTCAGACCCTTGTAGATCTGTTCCAGCATCAAGTAACAGCCCTCACTGGCATCCAGTTTAGCAAAGATCAGCTCGCCGTCATCCCTTTTGAACGATCCGTAGCCTGCGATCGAACCGGTAAGTTCCTCTTTGGCGGGGAATTTGGCTCGCATCATGACTTCTTGTGCCAACAGCACATCCGGCTGGTCGAGCTCACCCAGGAAGTGCAGTGTCAAATGCAGATTTTCCGGCTTCGTCAAAGATAGCTGCTCGCTATTAGCCTGCAGCACCCTCTGCGCCGCCAGCAGTGCTTCAACATGTTCGTCCGCCAGCTTAGCTCCAATAAACAGTCTCATTGCTTCAATCTCACAATCATCCGATTAATTATTAATATTCCCTATTTTACTACTATTGCGATACCAATGCGAAGAAAATGACTCAATCCGGCCCGGCCGTCCGATCCAATATATTCATCTCAGTTATAAGAGGACAAAGATCTGTTCCATTAAGATAATCGGCGTCTGCACCGATATCTGCTTCATCTCCAATGCCATGCTCTGCGCGCCACTCTGCCCGAAGCCAAGATCATTTTGGCAAATTCTGCTTTGCAAAGTTTACGTGCATTTTACAAGGGGCGTTTCCGAAGATACAGACCCGGGGTTTCAAGGCGGGAATGCAGTTGCTATAATTAGTACGGTCCGGCACAAGGGCCGACAAAGGGAGATGCCTGCATGATAATTGAAGTAAATGGCCTGACGAAAAAATACGGCGACCTCGTCGCAGTGGATAATTTTGATCTCCAAGTAGCAGAAGGGGAGATCCTGGGCCTGCTCGGGCCGAACGGCTCCGGCAAAACCACGGTGATCAACACGATTCTCTCTCTGCTCAAATACCAGAGCGGCGAGATCAAGGTCTTCGGCGAACAGTTGAACCCCGATCGCTACGATCTCAAAGCCAAGATCGGCGTTGTGCCTCAGGAGCTGGCCTACTTCACGAATCTTACTGTCTACCAGAATATCGACTACTTCTGTGGCCTCTATATCAACGACAAGGCCCGGCGCCGCCAATATGTCGATGGCGCTATCGAATATGTAGATATCGATAAGTACCGCAAATTCCTGCCTAAGCAGCTCTCCGGCGGCCTCAAGCGCCGGCTCAATGTTGCTTGCGGCATCGCGCACAGGCCGGAACTGATCTTTCTCGACGAGCCGACAGTGGCAGTGGATGCCCAGAGCCGGCAGTTCCTGCTCGACAATATCAAGACCCTGCGCGACCACGGCTCGACCATAGTCTACACAACGCATTATCTCGAAGAAGCCGAGTACCTCTGCGATCGCATCGTCATCATGGACGCCGGCCGCAGCATTGCCAGCGGTACTGCCAACGAGCTTAAGCACGGCATAACCGTTAAAGAAAAAGTGACCGTCACCTTCGATCTGGACTACGAAAACCTAGAGGATCGCCTCAATGCCCTTGGCAATGTACTGGATGTCCGCAAGCTGGAGGAGCGCAAATATCTGATCCGCTTCCAAGAGTCCAATTCCAATCTGAAAAAACTCCTGGACTACTTCAGCCGGCACGACATCAACTTCCTCGAAGTGTATAACGAGCTGCCCTCGCTGAACGATGTCTTCTTCGAGTTGACCGGCAAGGAGCTCAGGGAGTGACGAAGGCGCCGTCGGGTCGCCCCGGCACTCGGCCTGTGTGTCTTGCCGCGCCGCAGCCGGCGATACCGGTTCCGCCCGGCACCCGCCCGGCACCCGCCCCGACCGACTGCCGTACATCATAGAAGGAGCCGCCAATTAAATGAAGGATCTTCGGCTTAATATAAAATATATATTTCTGGAAACGGTCCGCGACAAAGGCGCAATTTTTTGGCTGATCGCCTTTCCCATCCTGCTCAGCACTTTCTTCTTCCTGGCTTTCCAGAAGCTGGACGCGCCGGAGCTCACCACGATCAAAGTCGCCGCCGGCCAGGACAATCCCTATTACCAAATTCTGGAGACAATAGAGGTCTTAGATCTCGAACAAATGGACGAAGAAGCCGCCCGTACAGAGCTGGAGGCGGAAAATCTCGTCGCCTATATCAAAGCCGACGGCAGCCTCCTGATCAAGAAAAGCGGTGTCCAAGTCAGCATCATCAAGGGCATCATGGATCAGATTGTCCAGATGCAAAAGCTGCAACTGCCGCCGGAGCGCTATGATTTCACCGCTGTCTATACCAAAGATGAAGCGATCAATCTCAGCTCTATGCAATATTTCATGTATACCCTGATCGGTATGATCTCAATCTACAGCTACTTTACCGCGGTTACCAGCTTTTCCACCTATCAGGCAAATATTTCCACACTTGGTGCCCGGCTTAGTGTATCCCCCCTGAGCAAGGGTACCGTAGTGATTACTTCCGCCGTTGTCTCTCTGCTCTTTTGCTTTTTATCGAATATAATCGCCCTGGTGTACATTC
>JAAZGH010000004.1 GCA_012511325.1 Clostridiales bacterium
AAGGGTGATAAGCCTGCCGGAACTCAGAGCAAAAAGAAATTTAATTCCACATTGCTAATAACTTTGCTCTCTATTGTGATTTTAGTACCGCTTGTTTATTTGGCCGGTAAAGTGGCAGGGATTTTTCCCGGGGCGAACTCCGGTACTGATCAGGAAGCCGGTTCCGAGAGTTTTGTGCCGTCAGTGATAATTGATCCGACACTGATTGATACATCTTCGGAAGAATTCCAATTGGCGCTGAGCATGACTGAAAAAGATATTGTTTATCCGGGAGTTTTCTTAGGAGATATCAACTTGGCGAATCTGTCTCGCGAAGAGTTGCAGGCCAAGCTTAAGCAGTTTAGCGCGGACTGGTCGCAGAATAACTCCGTTGTTCTTAATCTGGGGGAAGTAAATAAGTATGTCAAATACAGTGAATTAGGAATAAAGCTCGCAGAGAGAGAGTTATTATCTGAAATTTGGTCCTACGGCAGAAATGCTACTGCTGAGGATCCGGACCTGCAGGTTATGGCGCGCTATGAGGAAATTCTGAATCTGGAGAAAAATCCAGTCGTGGTTGAGCTCAAATACCAATACAGCGAAACACAGATCCAAGCCAATCTAAAGACGATTTTGTCAGATATTATCCAAGAACCGATATCGGCGAAAGCTACGTCATTTGATGAATCCAGTCTGAGGTTCAAGATAACTCCGGAAGTAGTCGGCAAATCGGTTGACTTTAAAGCTGCTACAGAGGCAATCATTGCGCATCTGGATAACAGAGAGTCCGGCAATCGCATTGAAATTGAAACGGTAGTGGCATATCCGGAAATTAAGGCAGTTGATCTGGATAAGCAGGTTCATCTGCTTTCTGAGGCTAAGACGAATGTTTATTCCCAACATGAGGGTCGGATGAACAATATGTATATTGCCGCTAAGAGAGTTTCGGGACAGATTCTGCAACCGGGAGAAGTTTATTCCTATATGTCCGCTCTAGGCCCGATTACTGTCGCAAATGGCTTTGAAAACGCTTCTGTTCTAATCGGGGGCGAATATATTGATGGTATTGGCGGCGGCCTTTGTCAGCCCAGCACAACTTTATTCCAGGCTGCGGCGACAGCCGGCCTGACTATTATTGACAGAAGAAATCATGGTCTGGTCGGTCAGTATTTTAAGCCAGGCATGGATGCCATGGTCTCTACGGCGCAGGATCTTAAATTCAGAAATGATTCCAAGCAACCGGTGGCAATAATCATGAAAGTTACGACCAAAGCTGTTACGGTGCGTATTTATGGCAACACCAAGCCAAAGAATGTTACTATCAAATTATCTGCTGAACAGATTGGCAAAGAAGTTCCTCCGGGTGATACGGTATATATCGAGGACGAGACTTTGAGTCCGGGCAAGATAGTGAGAGAGAATAAAGCAAGCTCGGGTACTACCTGGCAAACTTATCTGAATTTTTATCAGGATGGCAAATTCGTCAGGAAAGAAAAACTTTGGCGCAGTCGTTATAATCCGAGACCTGAGACCTACAGAGTAGCCAAAGGATTTATTCCTGCCGGTTTCCCGGGCGCTACCGAGCCGGAAGAGACAACGATAGAGACTACGGGGCCGGAACCGACTTCTGCAGAAGCAACGACAGAAGCTCCCACGCAGCCTGCAACAGAAGCGCCGACAGGAACGACGACAGGACCCTAGCCAACAGCGGGGGATACCAAGCCAAGTCATTGCTTCTGCAGAGATTACGATCAGCGGTGCAGTGGCGATTGTCTGAAGATCTCAGGGTTAATCACATAGATTTTGCTGTTATTCTGGTTCGGAAATGAAGCGGATAACGGATAAAGCAACGCCACTAATTCTTCATCAATACTGATATCGGGATGGTTGCGCGCCTCATCATCAATCAGGATAGCATCAATCCCGCTTTGCTCCAGATAATCCTGATAGGCGGCTGCCGTTGTCAAGACCGCTAGTTGATCCAGTTCATGGAGACGGGCTTCCGTATTATGTCCGGCCGACCAGGCATAATAGGGATGGCCGTACCAGGCTCTGCGTCCGGTCAGAAAGAATTGGTGGTATGCTGCCGGCGCAGTAAGAAACACGGCATCAGGAGCGGTATTATGCTCAATCCAATCCGTCAATTCGCTCCGGAGCGGTATTGAGAGTTTGATTTGGCTGAGATTGTGGAAGACCAGGCACTCATATAGTCCCGATATTGTTAGAATGAAAATTAAAATCCAGGCGGCAATTGCCAACAAAATCTTGCCTGAGCGCTGTTTTGCCAGAGCAGGCAGATATAGTAAGAAACCGGATAAAGGAATGCTCCAGAGAATAATGGTGATCATGATCAGTTTATGATTTACTGTGACATCGGGTGTGAGAGAGAAGAGAAAAGCGAATACCAGAGGGCACGAACTGAGGATGATCCAGAAACGCAGCCGTTTTAGTATTGCAAAGGCGATTATGATTAGCAGAAGCAAAATTCCGGTTAGTTCCAGCAGATAGTACAAAATGCCCGGCAGGCTTTTGCTCTCACTGATAAAGCCGGGCTTATAAATCTGACTAGGCAAGGAGGGATCGCTGCTAAAAATCTGATTTTGCAGCAGGGAGGACACTGTACCAATTACAGCACCAAGCAGTAAATAGAGTCTATTATTTGCGATCATAGCCAGGAAAAACAACAGCATCAGAGCAGACAGGAATACTGAACCGTGCCAATAGGGCAGCAAGATGAGAAGCAGAACCAGTATCAACTGCTGTCCTTTTTGTTCTGAAGCGCCAGTCAACCAATTTTCCCGTTTCAGCCAACCGGTTAGCCAAGACTTAAATCCGGAGTTGCTTTCTGTTCGAATTGAACGGATATTGTCGCTCTGCAACAGCAAAATGATCATCAGTACTGCCAGTGCTGTAGGGAGATGTCTCTGATTGGCATAGACATTTATGGACCAAAGTCCCCAGTCTTCCTTTGGCGTATCGCCTATAAAATGACTGTGACTGAGTAATTTTTCCCAGACCGGTATTTGGTCCTGCAAGGAATCCCTGATACTGCTGGCCAGGAAGGAGAAAAAGGCTAGAGAACTGCGGAAAATTGCCAGAAAAGGAGCGAGCAGTATTGTACCCCGCTTCCCAGTCAGGCGCCAGGCCAGCAAACCCAGAAGTATAAGAAAACTGACCATACCGAACCAGGTCAGCAGATTCAAAGCGAGGCAGATTGGCAAGCCTCCGGCGACCAGCATTCCCGCCAGTTGAAAAAATAAAAAATGATTACGTATGCCGTCCGCAGCAAAATGCGGATAATCCGGCGGGATATTCGCCCCTTGGGCAAAGGATGAAGTCAGGGCAGTGTGCGGGGATAGGTCTGAAAAAACTGAGGCGCCTGCTCTAAGATAGCCGTCCGACTCGTGAAAGGAGGTCTGCAACAACCAATAAGAAAAAATGGCGGCTATCAGCGCTAAAATGAGTACGTATATAATCGGAGTAGAAGCAAGGCTATCCAGCAAACTGTTCTCTGTAGTGAGCAGAGAACGGCTCATCGTCGTCTTGGAGTTGTGATCTGTTTTTTCTTTTTTTCTGTGCCTGATCTTCTGCCTCAGTTGTAGGATTATATAACTGACGGATAGGCCTAAGGTCATCCAGCCGGAGATTTTCTCAGGCCCAAGATAAAACAATTCGTCTGCGTCCAAAAATCTAAGCAACCAAGTTAGCCAGAAAGTCAGAGTAGAAAAAAAGATCAGACCTAGCCAACTTCCCGCCAGTCCAACAAAATTGACGATGCCCCCAGTTGCCATCTGACACTTTCTATAGGCGGCAGGCCTTTTTAGCCGGGCGTTAACAAATAGTATCCCGGCAGCAGCAAAACAGACCAGTAGGACAGTGCCAAACATTAATCCGCGACCACAATACTGCCGCTGCAGTGCTGTGGCTCTGCAGGAGGGATCATATTGACAGCTTCGGAGATGATATAACGTGGTCTGGCCTTGATTTCAGTAAAAACTTTGCTGATATAAATACCGATCAGGCCAAGACTGGTCAGAGTCGAGCTCCCAATCAGCAGCTGGAGTAAAATTACCGTAGTAAAACCGGAAGCTGCGCGGCCTAGGAAATAATTAGCCAGTGTTTGGATACTGAGGATAAAGAAGATTATAAACAAAATCAGACCGAGGAAAGAAATCAGATACAATGGCCTTGCCGAAAAACCGGTCATCGCATCCAGCGATAGCCTGATCAAATCACGGATCTTCCACTTGCTCTTGCCGCTTGTTCGCTCAGCTACCTCAAAACTAAAACTGGTACGCTTGAAGCCCAGCCAAAGAGAGAGAGCTCTGAAGAATGTATTTTGCTCGGGCAAGGTGCGCCAGGCGTCTACAACACGGCGAACCAATAGCTTGAAATCTGAGGCATTAGTCAGATCATAACCGGACAGTTTGCGGAAGCTGCCATAAAAAATTCCGGCATTAAGCCTGGACCAGAGAGATTCCTTGCCTCTTTTAGCTTTTTTGCCCTCTACGACTTCATAGCCCTGATCCCATAAGGCGAGCATTTCGGGTATATATGCGGGCGGGTGCTGCAAATCTCCGTCCATCAGGATAATCACATCTCCGCAGGCCAGATCCAATCCGGCACAAATAGCAGCTTCCTTGCCGAAGTTGCGGGAAAAATGAAAAGCACGAATTCTTTGATCTTCCGCAGCTGCAGTCAGTTTTTGCCAGCTTCCATCAGTTGAGCCATCATCAATAGCTATAATCTCCCAACTGCGTCCTGTCTTTTCCAGAATCGGTATGCACACGTCAAGAGTCTGCGGGATCTGCTTTTCTTCGTTGTAGAAAGGGATTACCAAAGATAGTTGCACACTAAACCTCCGACAGTGCAAATATAAATCTATTCTAACACAGCATAATTGTAAAAACATTTGCGTCATACTAGAATGAGATTATTAGTTATTATATATGCTAAGAATCTTTATTGATCAAAATTTTAGACAGCGCTAGCGCTGCAAAGGAGCAAACGGATGTCTTTATTACAGAAAAAATCTCTCTCTGATCTAAATGTCCAGGGTAAAAAAGTGATTATGCGAGTAGACTTTAATGTCCCGCTAGACAAGGATACCGGTACGATTCCTGATGATACCCGTATTAAGGCAGCCCTGCCGTCTATCCAATATCTTCTGGTGCACGGTGCCAAGCTGATTCTGGTATCACATCTGGGCCGCCCGAAAGGATTTGACCCGGCTCAGTCGATGGCTCCGGCGGCCAAACGCCTGGGAGAGCTTCTGGGGAAGGAAATAATTCTGGCTAAGGATGTCATTGGCGAAGATGCCAAGGGCAAGGCGGCTCTACTTAAGGAAGGCGAAATTCTGATGTTGGAAAATGTCAGATATCATAAGGAAGAAACTGCCAATGACCGCAGCTTTGCCAAAGAACTGGCCTCTTTAGCAGAGGTATATGTCAATGATGCTTTCGGCACTTCGCATCGCGCCCATGCCTCTACATTCGGTCTGGCCAAGTTTTTGCCATCTGCAGCCGGCTTCTTAGTTCAGAAAGAGCTGGATGTTATGGTTGCTGCTTTGGCAGCGCCTGAACGTCCGTTCACAGCCATTATCGGCGGAGCGAAGGTATCAGACAAAATAGGCGTATTGGAAAATCTTTTGGACAAGGTAGATAATCTGCTGATTGGTGGCGCAATGGCCTATACCTTCTACGCTGCTCAAGGCTGGGAGACGGGTACCTCACCGATCGAAGCCGATAAGCAGGAAGTAGCTCTCAGTATTTTGGAGAAAGCGAAAGCAAAGGGTGTAAATCTGATCCTTCCGCAAGATAATGTCGTGTCTGATGATTTTGCTCCTGGGGCGGCCTCCAAGATCGTGCCTGCCAATCAGTTTGATCCGGCTTGGATGGGCATGGATATCGGACCGCAAACAGTTGCCAACTTTGCTTCTGTTATCAAGAATTCCAGGACCGTCATCTGGAACGGACCCATGGGCGTCTTCGAATTTCCGGTTTTTGCCGAGGGAACCAGAAAAATTGCTGCTGCTGTTGCTGAATCAGGCGCAACTTCAATTATTGGCGGGGGCGACTCAGCTTCAGCCCTCGAACAGCTGGGATATGCTGAATAAGTACCCATATTTCTACCGGA
>JAAZGH010000138.1 GCA_012511325.1 Clostridiales bacterium
ATCGTGCCCTGGGCCAGGAAGCCGATACCTTCCAGCTTCCGCGCCTCCTCCTCAAACACGCGGATAAACTCATTGCCGATGATCTTGCGCTTTTGCTCCGGATCGGCCACCCCCGCCAGCCGCTGCAAAAATCTTTCACTTGCATCGACATGGATCAGATTGACCCCCAGCTGCTCCCGGAAGATCTTGACCACCTGCTCCGATTCGCCCTGCCGCATTAGGCCGTTATCGACATGAACGCTGATCACATTTCGCCCCAGCGCTTTGTGCAGCAACGCCGTCAGCACCGAAGAGTCGACACCGCCCGACAAAGCCAGCAATACCTTGCCATCCCCAACCTGCGCCCGGATCTCCTGCAGTTTCTCGGCGATGAAGTTCTCGACACGCCAATCAGCCTTGGCCTGGCATTGATCGAAGGCGAAATCCTCGAGCATCGCTGTCCGGTCTTCCTCCGCAGCCGGCCAGGGCGCCGCGCCTTCGTAGTCCACGGCCAGAACCGGTACTCCCAGCGACCGGATCTCGGGGGCGGCACTGATCTTCTCGCCTTCGACAAAACAATTCGGTCCGCCGTTGAGGATAATGCCCTTGAGGCCGGCGATCTGCTTTAGCTCAGCGGCGGTGATATCGTGGGGACGGATTTCGGAGTAAACGCCCAAGCGCCTGAGAGTGCGGGCAATATCGGTATTCTCGCTGCTGCCGAGATCGAGGATGATAATTCTGTCTTGGATCATGGGTGCGGTCGCTCCTGCAAAATATATTACCGCCATTATAACACCGGCGGCAGGATACGGTGGAAGAACACTAAAATGCTATGCCGCGAGGAAAGACACCTGCAAGTCGCAAGAAATGCTATGCTGCCCGGGAAACACTAAAATATTGCGCTAAGAGAAAAGATACCCGGTCCGCCACCGGGGATGTTGTGCCGCGGGTAAAGATGATTGGCCAGTCGCCGGAAATGCTGTGCTGCCTGGGAAACGCTAAAATATTGCGCTAAGAGGAGAGATGCTTGGTGCTGGTCTGGAGATAATAAGCGACGATCAATGTCGCGACAGAAATCAAGATCACGATTACCGGCGGCAGATAAGTATCGAGGCCGGAGAGGCGCGCCATCACCCAGCCGTGGGGGATGAGCTGGCCCAAGCTGGCGATCCAGAGCGCGGGCAAGCGCAGGAAAGCGCCGCCGGCAACAACGGAGACGAGCATGGCGAGAGAGGCCGGCATGATCCGGGTCTCGGTGGGAATAAGGGCGATCATCTGACCGTAGGCCAGCATCATCAGCAAGAGGATCAGCATGTAGAAGGGATAACCAGGTGGCCTGGTAGTGCCGGGCATCAGCAAGGTAGTGATGCCGACCATCAGAGATAGCTGCACAACACAGCTGAGCACAAGGGCCAGCAATGTCGCCAGATAATCCCGTCCGGGACCGCCCGCCACCGATAACAGGCGGCGTCTGGTATCGGTCTCATTCAACATCAGACTGCCGATCAGGGAGAAAACAGAAAGGAAAAGCACTTCGATCGAAAAGTCGGGTATCTCGACGATCTGGCCGCGAGGCGTTTCCGTCGCGCCGATAAAATTGACAGTCAGATTGGCGCCATCGTCCCGCGCGCGGCGGGTATCTTTGCGCAGCATCTCACGCAATTCGGGCAGTGACAGATCCGCCGCCTCCGGCAGAGCTCGCAGCGATTCCAGCTGCCTGGCCTCGCTGGCCACCGTAGCGGCGGAGACCATCAGGCTTTCGCGCACCAATCCGGTAGTTATATTATTGTCGCCGGCCAGATAGATAAAGCTGTACACATCCTGCGCGGCATCTTCTCCGTGATTTTCGCCATAACCGGCCGGTATGATCACCACGCCGTCCAGGCGCCCCAGCTGCAGCTCCCGCTCGGCTTTGTCCTGTGTCATTTCCGTCCAATGGATCGTGCCTTGTTCCAGCAAGGAGATCAGCTCACTGCCGGCAAAATTTTCGGCCTGATCGACATAGGCGGCTTCGAGAATGGAATAATCGTTCTTGGTAGCGGTGCTGCCTGCCAGCAAAGTCAGCAGAATCGGCAACAGCAGGCAAACAGCCAGAACCGAAGGTCTTCTGGCTATGATCCGCAACTTGAGGCCGGTCAGAGTCAAAAGCACACGCAGCTGTTTCATACGCGCCTCCTGCCTCTGACTGCGCCCAGGAGCAAAGCCGGCGGCAAGGGCCAGAGAGCCAGCAGTATATCCTGAGC
>JAAZGH010000139.1 GCA_012511325.1 Clostridiales bacterium
GCGCCGCTCCCAGCAGATAGGTAGCAGTATCTCCGAGAATGCTAAAACCTGAATAAAAGATAAATAATGAGACCAGCAGTCCGATCCAGCCGTCAATCATTATCCCCGTAAAATGAGCAACTAAAGTTGTCACCAGTACAGAAAAAGTGGTGACGGCATCAGCCAAACTGTCGGCAGCTGTGGCGCGAAAGACCTGCGAGCCGATTAATTTATCCAGAGAGCGATAGCTTCGCCATTGCCAGAGCTTTAACAGAATTGAAGCAATCAGTATGCCTGCCACCAGATAATCCAACCGGATAGATTGAGGATAGCGGATTCGAGTCAGAGAAGTCTTGAACAGCTCCCAGGCCACAATCAGAATAATCAGAGCAACACCGGACGAAGCCAGATATTCAAAGCGGGCATGTCCGAAAGGGTGTTTCTTATCCGGCGGCTTGGCCGACAGACGGAAAGACAAGAGAGCGATCACAGAGGCGACGCAATCCGTTGCATTGTTCCAGGCATCGGATGTGATAGCGATACTGCCCGCCAAAGTACCGGCTATAAATTTGCCCGTTGCCAGTAACAGATTGCTGGCAATGCCGATGCCGGACATCAGGCTGCCATACTGCTTCCTGACCGCCGGATCCTCAATCTGTTGATAATTCTTAATTAGTTTTTTTGCTAATCTCTGTACCAGCATGACGCTATTCTATCACGGCCCTGCCGACAAGTTCTCCCGGTATATCTGCCCTTTGCCGACAGATATTCGCTTTATGGTTTGTTGTTGACTTGTATTGGATTTAATTGTTGCAGACGCCGGCACCGGTCTCATCCTCTTCCTGCGACTGCCAGCGATCCAGCAGAACTGTTACTTTGGCCAGGGGCAGGCCCATGACATTGTAGTAGTCGCCTTTGATACCGGACACAAATAGGGCGCCGTAGTCCTGGATACCATAAGCGCCGGCCTTATCCAGCGGCACGCCGCTGGACACATATGCCTGCAGCCTGCGCTCCAGCGCCGCATTCAAGGGCAGGAAACTGACTTCCGTAGTTTCAACTATGTTCTCCGCAGCCAGCAGTTCTCCGCTGGCAGATATAAGTAGCAAAGCGACACCGGTATGAACTAAATGCGTCCGGCCTGCCAGCTGTCGCAGCATCTTTTCCGCTTCAGCGGGGCTGTGCGGTTTGCCCAGGATTTCAGCGCCAAGACAGACGATGGTATCGGCGGCCAAAATAACGGACTTGCGCTGTGCGCCTTCGCCACAATCATCCGAGTAATCAGCAAAATGGGGGACGGTTAGCTCCGCATAGACCGCATGTGCCTTGGCCGCGGACAAACGACGCACCAGCTCAATCTGCTGAGCGGAGGCGGGCAGATCTGACAATTCTGTCAACACCTGCTCCTGAATATTCTCTTCATCAATGCTCGCCACCCGAACCTGAAACGGATAGCCGCTGACGGCTAATAGTTCTGCTCGGCGCGGGGAGCCACTGGCCAGAATAATTTTCATAAACTAATTATACCGTATCCGCGGCCAGGAAAAGCTGTCTGATCAGTGCCGGAGTCTCGCGCAGATTGCGAGCTGCCCGGCGATAGACAATCTGAGGCTTGTGACCGGCCTGGAACTGCAGAAAATCTTTGGTTTTCTCCACGCTGAGCAGGCGTGAGATCAGATCAAGATCCGACTTGTCACGCTCTGAAAAATTAAGAACCACATCTTGGTCACGCACGGAAATACGGGCAAAGCCGGCTCGCCCGCCAAAAGACCGGATATAGGCGATATCGCTCAGGGCCTGTGCCTCATAGGGCAGCTTGCCGTAACGGTCGAGCATTTCATCCAGCACATCGCGATAATCGTCTGCTGTCTCTAGAGCGGCGATGCGGCGGTAGATGTCAATCCTCTGCCCCTCATCCCGGATATATGATTCCGGCAGATAGGCATTGACCTCCAGCTCAACCAGGGCATATTCGGGGGGCGGTTTGATCTCGGCTCCGGTCAGCTCTTTGACCGCCTCATCCATCATCTTGCAGTACAGATCGTAGCCGACGGCACCCAGATTGCCGCTTTGCTCCGGACCCAACAAATTACCGGCGCCGCGCACCTCCAGGTCCCGCAGAGCAATTTTGAAGCCTGAACCCAGTTCCGTATAGTCACGGATGGCAATCAGACGCTTCTCAGCCGCTTCATTCAGAACCTGATCCCGGGGATAGGTGATATAGGCATAGGCTTGTCTCTCCGACCGGCCGACCCGCCCCCGGATCTGATACAGTTGAGCCAGACCCAGACGATCCGCATGTTCTACCACAATCGTATTGACATTGGGCATGTCGATTCCGGACTCGATAATGGTGGTACAGACCAGAACATCATAATTGCCGTTAATGAAATCCGTAATCACCTGCTCCAGCCGCCGCTCCGGCATCCGGCCGTGAGCGGTCACAATGCGCACGCCGGGCAGAAGCTCCCGCAGACGCGCCGCTTTCTCCTCTACTTTGTAGGTATTATTGAAGAGATAGAAAC
>JAAZGH010000005.1 GCA_012511325.1 Clostridiales bacterium
ATTCAAATTTTTGCCTCTGCCGATGTTCCGTCCGTCTTTTGCGATCAGGGCAAATGATCTGGCAAACATTTATCGACAAGGAGACAATCAGTAATGGTTCCGTCAGAAAATATCTGGCTCGCTTTTGGCCTGACTCTGATGGCAGGATTGGCCACAGGTCTGGGTAGTGTGATCGCATTTTCTTTCCGCAAGAGTGGGAATTTCCTTTCAATTTCCCTGGGCTTTTCAGCCGGCGTGATGATCTATGTCTCTTTTGTCGAGATTTTGCCCGAGAGTCTGGAGTTCTTCAGCGCTTCCGGCTCGGATCGATCTGAACTTTTGGCGACTGTATTTTTCTTTGCCGGTGTGCTTTTTATTATGGCCATTGACTTCCTGATACCCGAAAAAATGAATCCGCACGAATATCCGACACCGTTGGACTGTGAGAGTGAGACGGAAGAGGAAAGAGATCAGCGTTGCCGCGAACTTTATAGTGCCGGTAGATTTTCGGCTCTTGCCGTTGCGATCCATAACTTCCCTGAAGGCATTGCCACTTTTATGGCTGCGCTGGTTAATCCGCAATTGGGTATCGGTATTGCGATTGCCATTGCTCTGCATAATATTCCTGAAGGGGTTTCGATAGCTGTGCCGATTTACTATGCCACGGGCAATATAAAACGTGCCTCGCTGATGGCCTTTTTGTCCGGTCTTGCTGAACCCATAGGCGCTTTGGTCGGCTTCTTTTTCCTTAGACCTTTTCTCAGTGATATGATGTTCGGCATTGTCTTTGCCATGGTTGCCGGAATTATGGTCTATATTTCCATCGATGAGCTGCTGCCCACAGCGGAGAAATACGGTGAGCACCATCATGCTATCGGCGGAGTGGTCGCTGGCATGGCTGTAATGGCTCTATCTCTACTTCTGATCGGATGATTAAGTTCAGCTTGCCGGGACGCATTTTACAGCGCCTTCGCCGAATGTCCGGTGTTTGGCAAATACTGGCGGCAGACTTCTGTGAATTTGGATATCTGATGGGCAGAATTTTCTGACGGCAGTGGCTTTGCGTTGTCCGATAAATAAATTGTTGCCGGATGTATTGGCTGGAGTTATCAGCGCAAAAAGAGTAATCTATATCACGTATATTCTTGATACCAATATTTACAGATCACAGACGAGGTGAAAGCTAATGAACGAACTGGGATTGATTGACTTGAGAAGTGACACGGTGACTCATCCGACCCTGGAGATGAGGGAAGCCATGCTGAGGGCTGAAGTTGGCGATGATGTCTATCATGACGATGCGACGACCAATGAGCTGGAACGCTATGCCGCCGAGATTCTGGGCAAGGAGGCGGCACTCTTTGTTCCCAGCGGCACGATGGGGAATCAGTTAGGAGTACTGGTGCATACCCAGCGCGGTCAGGAGATAGTGCTCGGTTCGGCGGCCCATATCTTCATGCATGAGGTGGGAGGCGCGGCGGTTCTGGCCGGAGTGAGCATGAAGACGATCAATTTCGCGGGAGATATCCCCGAGCCGGCTAAGATTGCGACTGCCATCCGCCCTGATGATATTCATCAGCCCGATACCGGATTGATCTGTATGGAAAACGCTCTGTCCAATGGCCGGGTAGTTCCTCTGCCGGTGATGCAAGAGGTCGCGGAACTGGCCGCCAAGCACAATCTGCCGATTCATTTGGACGGTGCCAGGATTTTCAATGCCGCTGTGCATCTTGGTGTCAATGTCAAGGCTATCAGCCAATATGCTGATACGGTAAATGTCTGCTTGTCCAAGGGACTATGCGCACCGGTGGGCAGCATTTTTGCCGGTCCGGCCCACTTGGTCGCCAGTGCCCGCAAATGGCGCAAATTATTGGGCGGCGGCATGAGGCAGACCGGTTTTCTGGCTGCGCCCGGTCTGCTGGCTCTGCAGGATATGCCGGGTAGGCTGCATGAAGATCATGCTAATGCCAAATATCTGGCGGAGCAGCTGGGCAGGCTGGAGGCAGTAAAGATCAAAGAGGACAGGCTGGATATCAATATGGTTTTCTTCACCATTGACAAAGAAGAGGAGCTTTTGCTGCAGTTGCCGGAACTTCTGGCTGCGCATGGCATTTTGACTAATGAACGGGAAGATGGCGAATGGCGTTGGGTCACTCATAAAGACATTGAAAGATCTGACCTTGATCTGGCGGTGCATAAATTGGCCGGGATCTTGGGCTAAAACTGATCAAAAAACGCAATTTATAACTAGCTGGGTAGGATACAAATGAAGATAGTAATCTGTGGGCTGGGCAAGGTCGGCGAGGTTCTCAGCCGTGATCTCAGTCGTGAGCAACAGGATGTAATCACCATCGATCAGGATGAGCAAAGGCTCAGGGATCTGATCATGGCTGTAGATGTCACCGGTGTTGTCGGCGGGGGTTCTTTTCTGAATATTCAGATGGAAGCGGGTGTTAATGAAGCGGATGTTTTCATCGCTGTTACTCCTGATGATGAGACGAATATCATGGCGGCCATAACTGCCAAGACGATTGGCGCCAAATATGTGATCGCCCGTGTCAGAAGTCCGGAGTACTTCCGGCAGATAGATTTCATGCGAGAATCCCTGGGTATTGATATGTTGATCAATCCTGATCTGGAAGCTGCCCGGGAAATCAAGAATATTATGATTTTCCCCTCTGCGCTGAGCGTGGAGCACTTTGGCGGCGGCAAAATCTTTATTGTCGAAGCGGAAGTGGAAGCCGGTTCGGTGCTGGTGGGAAAAAGTCTGAAAGAAATTGGCAGAGGATACGGCAATGTGCTGGTAGGCGTCGTAGAAAGCGGAGACAATATCTTTATACCCGACGGCAATTATGTTGTCGAGGCGGACGACCATCTCTTCATCAGCGGTGAGCCGGAAGAGATCCTCCTGTTTCTGCGGACGATACGAGGCGCTATAGAAAAACCGAAATCAGCTTTGATCGTGGGTGGGGGCAGAATTACCCGCTATTTGCTTTCTATGCTCAAGACACAGAAGACCAGACTGAAAGTGATCGAATATGATGAGAAGGTAGCGGACAAGCTGGCAACCAGATATCCGGAAGTAGAAATTGTCTGTGCGGACGGCACGGATCAGGATATCCTGCGGGAAGAGCGGTTAGCTAATTATGACTATGTTATTGCCTTAACCGGGATTGATGAAGAAAATCTG
>JAAZGH010000140.1 GCA_012511325.1 Clostridiales bacterium
GCTGGGGGTTGGTACTGCCAGTAGTTTTACTGATTGCCATCAGCTCGTCGCTGATGGAACTTTTGATTGCTCTCTCGGCTGAGCAAGTCTTTGAAGCTCAGTCGTTTTCATACTTCTTCCGCTTTCCGATGCTCTTTCTCTGCGGACTATTTATACCTATTGCAAAGCTGCCAGTATTTTTGCGCCCCCTTTCTTACTGCCTGCCGCTAACTTACGGTACCGATATCCTCAGGGGCGCGATTACAGGTACGTATTCGCTTTCTATTGTTCTATCCTTTGCCATGCTGATAGCTTTTGCAGCAGCACTGTTTCTGATTTGTCGACACAAGATTAATCAGAATTGGATTCTGTAATCAGTACCGGCGGCTTAACAGGTGTTTTTCCATCAGTACTTAGTGTGAGGGCACTATGGTACTTACGCCCCCCACTTTGTGTGTGCTAAGCTTTGGACGTCATTTCAAAGAACAAAGTAGGAATATACAAATTCTATTCAATGATCTTTCATAAGACAGCTCAGCGAGAACTGTAACAAACAAAAGTAAATATGAAGAAGGAGAACTTGAGATATAGCTCTATTATCAAAAACAAAAGCCCGCTAACCATTGCGGTAAGCGGGCTTCAAGGGGTTTGGTGGAGAAGGTGGGATTCGAACCCACGTATCGGTTGCCCGATAAACTGATTTCGAGTCAGTCCCGTTACGGCCACTTCGGTACTTCTCCGCGCAACTTTTATTTATATATATTTGAGCTAAGAACTGAGTTTTAGCGGCTGCTTGATTATAGGCCAGCTTTATTCCGGTCGTCAAGGAAACTGCTGCTTATTGATGTCAGGTTTGGAAATTGGGACCTCCTGTTGGGTGGCTTAGCTTATCGAACATTCACGAGAGATCGGCCTGTGAATATAGATTGCCCGGCTGGACGGTCTGACATAACTAATATTTACGGATGATCAATGTGGAGGAGGATCAATGCGGAGATAAAGGGCCCCTGGGAAGGGGCCCTTTGGCTGATAAATACATCAGTCGGCAGATAGCTATTTATTCATCTTCTCCGCCTTTGTCGTTGCAGGCGAGATAGCGACTGCTGGAGACTGGTTTAACCTGATTCCTGATTAATCAGCACTGATCTCCTCAAGGGGTTTCTTGCGCTGCCAGGCATGCATGGCAAGTGATAACGCAATGACACCGTAGGAGACGAAGACACGGAAGTATTCGCCGACCTGAGCATCACCAAAGAGCTGATTACCTGCTTGAGGTGCAATGATAAACAGCAGATGGAATAGGGTAACGCCGATCAGGGCCTGTTTGTTAGTGGCTTTACTGACTGAGGCGCCACCGACAAGTAACGCTGCCACTGCGAACTGTCCGATCTGCAGATGGGCACCGTAAGTAGAGAATGTGCCGATGTTCTGAAGATAGATCAGCTGCCCCCAGCAGGCCAGCACGGTTGAAAGCATCATGGCGATAACCCTGGTGCGGTCAACATTAATGCCTGAGGCAGCAGCTACGGTCTGACTTTGTCCGACGGTCCTCATATTCTGTCCCAGCCTGGTGTTGAGTAGGCCATTGTTGAAAGCGCATAAACCGGTGATTAGAACATAGGGCAGTACCGGGAGATCGATCGACATGACCAAGGACTCCAGAGAGGGGACATAGCTTAAGATATAGGCCACGATCGAAAGGGCGATAAAAAATATGTTGCGAGAACGATTGAAATTAGGTTCAGGCTTCTTGCTGTTTTTATAAATAGCCAGCACATTGCGGGCAATCACAAAGAGAAGGAATAATGGCAGGGCTACAACCAGATTGATGCGATCGGCAAAGAGATGCTTCTCAATGGCCGGAACATAGGTGAGGGCATAGAAGATCACTGCGATTGCGAAAATGATCAAATCTTTTGTTTTGATCCGGCGTCTCTTCTGCAAGTGCAAGATGAGCTTCACTACCGTTATGACTGCGACCAGAATCAACAGCCCTAAAGCCAGATCGATAATTCTGACCCGGTCAATAGAGTACTTAAGAGATCCGGTCAGGTCGATGGCATTCTTGACACCCATACCGCCATCAATGATATAGCGAGGATCGGTAGCCGGAATCACTCCGCCTATCAAAACCAAGAAAAGCAGTTGATACAATCCGTCTGCAAAATAGCCCATAATCAGACCGGCAATCATCTCTGCGCCCTTCATCTTGTTGAAAAGCTTACCGACCAGATAGCCGAAAAGAAGAGCCATCGGGGTTGCGAGCAAGAC
>JAAZGH010000260.1 GCA_012511325.1 Clostridiales bacterium
GACCACCTCCTAAAAGAAGGATATGCAACCTGATTATGTCCTCATCGACAAGTCGGATCAAAAGTGGTGCAGCCATTACTGATGCAGGATCAGGATCTAGTCCACCCGACTGATCAATCTTCTGCATGTCATTGCCAAGGATATTCATTGGTCTGCCAGGCAAGATTCTTAGTCCTTGCTCAACGCCAAGATAAATAGAGTCCAACATTTCCCCAGTCAATGCGCGTTTTCTACCGATCTCAATAAATAAGTGAGGGATTCCGGTATCATCACACAGAGGACTCTTATTCTTTTCCGCTACTTCAGCATTTTCCAGAATCGCTTTTAACGCCCACCTGGCATTTTCATTAGTTTCATTTGCAATTGCCTCTCGAAATATTTGTTTTTTCCCTTCGCTGAATGTTGATCCTGCGGTGATTAATGTCTCACGTACTATTTCCGTTATCCTACTCATAAGCTACTCCTTGTAGATTGACTCACCGTGAGCTACCGCAACAATCATTTTAATTTCCCTAATACGTAATCTGAAAAAAGCTTCCATTCCTTCTTCTGGAAACGCCACTATTTCAGATTCCTCAATTTTACTTTGTAAAAGTGCTGTTACTGGCGGAATTATTGCAAATATAGACTTGCACTTTTGCAGTGCTTCTATCGTCGTCTGAGAAATCATCCCTTTCCCAAGATGAATCTTAGTGCCTGCTTCAGATAATGGCGCAATACTACTTTCAATTTCATATTTATTGCTGGAAGTTGCACCGATACCAGCGGTACTCACTGCTGTATGGAATATAAGACTCCCCGACAAATCAATGCCATTATCTTCAAGCCTTTTTTCTTGATATAGCTTTACAATTTTGGGTAAAACTGCATCACGTCCACAGTAAATAAAACCGGAAAATGAGATGATATCACCAACTTTTAGACTTAGGATATCGTTGTCTGTAATAGGATTAGTAAGATAGATGCACTCTTTCATATACGTCTAATCATTCCCTGTAGAAAATAACTCCATGTAGCTGTGCTCATTCTTAATAACTCCAAAAGCTTTTGCTCTCATATATACATTTTTAGCCCAACTTGAGTGAGGATTAACCTCATTCATTTTATTTGACTTGGTACTCTTAATAACTCCATCTTTGGTGTCCAATATCTGACAAGCATCATCGTACTCCTCTTTTGTTACTGCCATAAGGGCATTTACGTAAATTACATGAGTAGGATGGATAACTGTTCTACCAATAAAACCGTTTGCTCTATCTAACAGTACTTCTCTTATCAAACCGTCAATTTCATTATTAAAAATAAGCGGATATTTAAAAAGAAAATCATCTTTACCATGAATCTGAACTTCTTCGAACATCATATTTTTAGACTGGCGGAAATACTCCCATACCGGACCTGAAACAACATACTCATTACTACGAGAAAAAACATTTAAGATATCCGAAAGACATTCCGCAACCGGCAGGACATCATAGATGGTATTATACACACCCCTTCGGACGCCAAAACAAGAGGAAAAATCTGTTGCACCAACACGAACTTGCAAAATGTATTCCTTATGACTGTCGAGAATGGTTTTGATAGCAATCAGCTCTTTAATTCTGGTTTCTTTAAAGGCAACCCTGGAATCCTCAATAATGGGCATGCCATATAGGATTTCTCCTATATCCTGATTAACGATCCTTAGATGTTCAAGATACTCAACGCCATTTAGAGAGTTAAACTTAGGGAAATTGAATCCTGTTAACACCTTTGCCATCGCTGGAGTCAGCCTTGGCGAGAAATTTTTGAACTGGGAAAGAGAGCGAACACGAATAAAGATTAACGGAACGCTTTCATATGTTAATTTGCCACTTTCAATAGCATTGCTGACGGTATCTAGTAACTGCAATACATTTTCTTCAGCTGCGGGAACGTCTTGTTCCGGACAGGCATCCTCAAGACAAAGAACTAATGTAGTTAGACCTAGTACAGATTTTTCAAGAATCTTGGGACTAAAATTTCTTGTTCCTGGCATGTACATAACAGCACCCGGGCAATACTGTAGAAATTCTTTATCAGAGTATTTATTAAATTCCACAGGATTATACACAAAAGGAAAGTCAGGACAATGATAATGATGTTTCATTTAATAAATCCTTTCTTTACTTGCTCAAGCATCTAATTTGAATCCTATCACAAAAAGTTTCTAATTTTTTAGAGGAGACTGCCTTTTGGTGACCAGACTGCCTCCGGATAGTATTCATCAATCATCCTCTTGACCAAACTACATTGTTTGGCACGCTTTCTTGCATCATCCTCAGTACTTTCCCAGCTATGAGTTGCTGCAACAGATCCACCGGTTTTAAGATATATGGGTGCCGCCACACGAATCATTTCCGGAACTTCATAATGGCGGATAAAACCACCTGTAGATTTCGGATTCTCCGTATGCACATCTAACGGACAGTCAACTGCTTTTCTCATTGCGCTGAGCATTTGAAGCTGAATATCACGAATCGGATTAATTGAATCAGCTCCAATCAACTCTAATAGTCTTGCTGAGCATGGATTTCCATGACCCATATGCGCCGATATTTTGAAGCGACAATCTGAAGAAATCTCGCCAGCTTTTCTCATTTCATTCAGCAACCAAAGCAGGCCTTCATCGTATACTAAAAACCCGCGGCAGCCTAATCTATCAGCCCTTTTTACATCTTCAACCGCCCTTACAATTTGTTCTTGACCTCGCAAGCGGTAACCCATTCTGATACCCTCTTCAGTATGCACCGATGCTGATGTGTCTGTTGTGGCACGTGGCCCAATCGCTAGTATTAAATCAGTTCCCCAGATGGATGCCAACTCAACCATGGAATAAATCTCAACATCTGTTAATTGCATAATCCCCTTTGTCTGTGTAACACGATGCAAGTAAAGTCCATGGCTATCCATTGCCTCTAGTAATGCTTTCATAACTTTTGGGCCTTGAATCCCAGGTACTTCAAAGCGATACTGTCCACCATCTACAAAACGTTTATTAGAGTCAGGAAGATCATATGCATCTCCTTCAGGAAGTCCAATTGCAATCAGAAACTTTCTTGTTTTATCCATGCTATTCATTTACTAGCCATCCTTTCAGTAGTCGGGTTAAGCTCTGCAATCAAGCTATCGATAGCTTCCCGGTGAGAAAAATCAAGCGGTGGCAGAGGTCTTTTTAATCCTCTGTGAATTCTGATATCAATAAATGAAGCTTGATCATAATTTCCTAATATTCTTAAAGAACTAATTAATAATTCTTTATTGCACACTGGCTTACCAACAGTTTTATAACCACAGGCCTCAGCAATTTGCGTAAAATCTACTGAATGTCCTGTCGATGGCTGCCCTCCAACAGATTCATGTGCACCGTTATTCAATAGCACATGAATAAAGTTAGGACAATGGTTTTTACTTACTAAAGTTAATGCACCCATGTGCATAATTGCAGCTGCATCTCCATCAAGACACACAACCTGACGATTTTTCTTTTCAAGCGCAATTGCTAAAGCTATCGAAGATGCATGCCCCATAGAACCGACATTGAGAAAGTCACATTGTTTACTTTCGTTTCTTTTTTCGCGTAAGTAGAATAGTTCTCTGGTTGCTCGACCTGTTGTTGCTAAGTAGATTGTATTTTTAGGTAAGCAATCTAAAATTATTTCAATCGCCTCTTCTCTACTCATAGGATAACTATCGTCCTTACAATTAACCTTTTCCCCAGCAAGCAATTTCTTAGGCACCAGCAGAGCATATGGTGCTCTATTAGCACGTGCTGTATCAACAGCTTCACTGACAACTGTTCCAATATTATCATTGTCATCTTTGAGAACCGAGTAGGGAATACGCATGATATCGAGAAGCTTAGGTGTTATTTCCCCTTGAAGTTCATGTTGTGGCCAGTCCACTGTTCCCGGTTGTCCACGCCAGCCAATAAGCAAAATCATCGGAATTCCATATACCTCAGCGTTAGTTAAAGAAACCAGCGGGTTTATAGCATTACCCATGCCGGAATTCTGCATATATACTAATGGAATTTCTTTTGAAGCTAAGTAATGCCCAGTAGCAATCCCTATTGCGTTTCCTTCATTTGCAGCAATAATATTTCTATCCGCTAGATTTGCCAATATGTAGTTGCAAAAGTTATCTAAATAAGAGTCGGGAACACCGGTAAAAAATGTAATACCATTCTTTTCTAGTTCCTCAAAAACAAGTCCTAAGTTTAACATGTCCTCTCCTTTTGCTCAGGAATAAATTAACTCACACCCTGACCATAAAACCTGAAATAATCGGGACTATCAGCTTTGCAAATTTTCCACGCTCTTTCAAAAACGTCCAGTACTTCCTCCTGCAAGGAACCTGACTTTATAGACTCCAGATTTTCTTTCAAATGGCTAAGCTTCGATGCTCCGATTAATATTGCATCCCCTCTTTCATTTTCAAGCATAGAATGATATGCCAACCAACGGTAAGTTGCTTCAATAATACTAATATCGAATTTTGTGCATACTTCTTTTATTAGATCTACTGCATCAAAAAAAGATTGTTTCCAATAACGCTTTTGGTAGTTTGGACGATTTATAAACCGTCCGTCAGAAGGACCATCTTCAAAGCAGCTATATCTACCTGTTAAAATCCCACCTGCCATTGGATTATAGGCGTAATAACGCAAACCAAAATAATTAAGTGCACTATTCAGTTCAAATTCTGCTTTCCTTGACAGGGGATTGTATACTCCTTCATAAACCGTCGGTAAAACCCAGCCTTTTGATTTACATCTATGGTACACATCTGCAACCAACCATGCAGGGAAGTTACTTAAGCCAAGCTCTTTGAATTTACCTTCAGCATGAAGGTCCGCACATGCAGAAAGAACTGAGTCTAATGGAGTTTTCGGATCCGGAAAGTGAAGGAAAAAAACTTTAACATAATCCAATCCTAATCGCTCTAAGGATGAATTCAACTGTTTAAACGCAGCTTCGCGATCTAATCTGCCAGAAATCCTGGGATTGACTTTAGTAGAAACTTGAACATTTTGTCTGCCAAGGGTTTTTAACGCTTCCCCAATAATAATCTCGCTTTGTCCATTGTTATACACATATGCCGTATCAAGCTCTTTATAGCCTGCTTCTAAAAAAGCCTTTATCATAGCTGTAGCATCTGCACCAAAAACAGATTCGCCAAATGTCATTGTGCCAAGAATCATATCCATATTAATTCTTCCTAACTTTGAAGCTAGTAGTTCATTTTGAGCATACATCTACTGCCTGAGCAATGCTTGTAATGGCTTGATATCATTCTCGATGTCAAAAACAGCCTCAACAATCTTACTTGCCTCTTCTTTAGTCTTGCCACCATACTGTGCCAGACCGAGAAATTTTTCTATTACTTCTGTGAGAGAAAGAGGGTTTTCCGGTTCACCCTTCGGTAATTCACTTATGCCTTTTAGTATTTCACCATCTGCACAAGTCATTTCAACCGTTGCATATGTTTTCTCTGGGAATGCAGCTGTCATTTCGTCGTTTTCTAAAACAATTATCTTCCGGGTTAACTCTTTTATCTCAACATTATCCAAATACTCTGGGGTAAAAGCATTTAATCCTGTTTCTCCTGATAGATACGCAACTGCAAAATTATATGGTATGCTCATTTTCCCTGAGGCAGCACCTTTGATATCAGTGTGGTCATGATTCTTAACAGCAAGCGAATATGTCTTAATTACAACCTCACTTATTTGGTTCGTCTGTAACAGCCTTTTTTTTCTTAGGTCTTTAGCAATATCAATCGATGGATGCGTATATCTACAGGCAGCATATGGTTTAATATATGCTTTTTCCATAGCATAGGTTCCGTTTAATAATGGTGGTACAAATTCTACTTCATCTGAACCATACATTTGGCCAAGAAATCCGTTAAAACCCGATAGTGGATCATTTGGTGTGTCAAATCCAGCAATAGCCATCTGGATAGCTATCAAGCCTAATAAAGCGGTCTTTGCAACATTGTACGGTTTAAGCTCTGAGCTATCTTCCAACACTTTAAGTGTGCCTGTAGCAGATACAGCTGCAGTCGAAAAAGCATTTTTGAGCTTAACTGAACAAAAATCTAAAGCTATAGCTGATGCCATGGCAATACCTAGCAATCCACAGGTTCCAGTAGCATGATATCCGCGTAGTTTATGGGTCGGCTGTATGGATCGCGCCATCATAAAAGATGTCTCATATCCAATCACCGCCGCCTCAAGAAGTTTTCGGCCATTAATCGGATACTTCTGAGCAAGCGGCAATAATACGGAAAAAATCGGCGATCCCAAATGAATAATCCCTGCATTGGTTCCATCATCAAAGTCCAATGCATGACCGTTAAGGCCATTCAAAAAAACTGCGTTGTTTATGCTCAGAGGTACAGCAATACCTATTGGAAACACGTCCCCGCCTCTAGGCCCAAAATTCTCAACCAAACAATCAACTTTAGTTTGCTGTTCTTTATACCCTGCCAGAGTAACTCCCAAGTAATCAAGCAAAGCAATTTTAGCCCGTTCAATCACAGATATAGGAATTTCTTTTTTTCTTACACTGTCTATGCTGGACAAAAATTCTTGCATTTTATTCATTTAGATCCTCATTTCTTCAAAAGATATAGATTGTTTTGTATGCTCTCTTAATACAATTAAACAAAATTAATTATTAACCTTGTATTCTAAATTAATTATTTTTCTCTTTCAAATTTGCCATCTTTTTTATGCTTGGATCTTTTTTATGCTTGGAACAAGTGTTTTCTCGTCTGCAAGATACATTGACACCAATCCTCAAATAATAAGTACAATGGAGTATAATAATGAAACTTTAAAAACACTATTGACATAAGTTAAGACATTACCCCAAGTTCCGGTAACAGCCAGAAGGACAATAAAGCTAACGAATACCCCTCCATATATGGGACGTTTGAGCAATAAAAACCAGAGAATAATTACCGTGAACATGCTTGCCAAGTATATCATTGCAATTGGCATAATAAACATTTCCTTTCTTCATCTTCAAAAATGGTCAAGTTAAAATATAAAACAAAATCTGCACTAATAGGGGACGAATCTAATAATATCGTGCCTGATTAAATCTTTTCCGGTATCTGATATTGCCTTCACCGTTTGTCCTGCAATTATTTGTAATCGTTCCAATTCTTCAAGATTCCTGGCTTCTATCGAAAAATACGCTAGTCTATCACCACTACTACTAATAGAACCGAATTCATATCCTTTAAATTTATATTGCTCATAATGATCAATCACACCACTATGTGATAATTCATCTAGTCCTATTACATGGTTCAATACTCCGGGATAGCAATATAAAAATTCATCTATAATATAGCCATCATAGTGGTTAATTTTTAGAGATGGCTTATGCCCAAGGGTTAAGTCGAGAACTGCTTTAACCACATCAAACCCTGTAACTTTTGGAATTAAACGATATTTTATTCCACCCCCAGTACGAGCTGAAAATTCAACAACACTAATATCGTCACCATCAACCAATAATTGAATGAGCATAGGAGTATTCTTTAAATGAAAGGCTTCAGCGATTTTTTGTGCGGTATTTTGGATTTTCTCCACAATAACGTCTGTAAGTTTCGCCGGATATCTTCCTCTATTAATTACAAATCCGTTTGTACCAGGTATTTTGTCTAAAGATCTTATACACAAAATATTGATTTTACCTTCCTCAACATATATATCGACACTGACTTCATCACCCTTTGTAAACTCTTCAATTATTGCCG
Organism: Clostridiales bacterium; assembly: GCA_012511325.1. Lineage (GTDB taxonomy): Bacteria > Bacillota > Clostridia > Saccharofermentanales > DTU023 > UBA1046. Next base: position 7,798 of record JAAZGH010000260.1, read on the forward strand.
TGCCTGTCCTACTAATTTTTAGTGCATTTAATAATGCCTTTTCTAATCCTTCACGATTATATACTTTTATTACTCCCTTTGAACTATAGGTATCAACCGGTTTCACTACTAAAGGATAACTCAGATTCTTAATCAATTTCGGATCGAAGCTAGAGCATACACAATAATTAGCAGTAGGAATCCCATTTTCAGCAAATATACGTTTCATATGTTCTTTATTAGAAACATTTTTTGCCGTCTTGTAATCAATATAACAAGGAAGGCCTAGTTCTTGACAGACTTGTGCTGCAACTAACAACATTTGATCGGCACACACAGAAATTACAAAATCCACCTGCTCAGTTATAGCAAGATGCCTTATGCTACTAACGTCAAGAGCCGAAATAGGGAAAAACTTGTCTGCAAATTCCACAGCAGGGGCATTCTTATTTCGGTCAGCAAGCAAAGATGAAATACCTCTGCGCTTCAGCTCTCTGACTAAATGGGCCTGTGGCATACCGCCAGTAAGGACAAGAGCTTTCATTTGTCATTCTCTCCAGTGACATTGTTTTTAAAAACAAGAATAAATATGGTTGCAGTTTCACAATAACTATACCTGAATTCATACTGCATTTCACTTAATATTCTATGTGAAGTAGTATTGTCATTACTACACTTTTATCTGTTATTATATGCTAGCATTGCGACAGGAAGACTGGCGATCATCGGATGGACAGAATATCTAGTATCGCGTCACTATAAACTAATATAGATGAATAAATTGATAATCAGTTACCAAGCATTCTATCTGCTATTCGTATTGACTTAAGATGCCATTAATGATAGCTTAATTTCAGAATACCGTTTAATAAAATTGTTTTTTGCAACAATTAAAAGCAATGCCCGAGGGGTGATCTATGAAAAAATTTTCGATAACAAAACTATCTGAGATTATAAAGGAAAAGCGAATTAATAAGCAATTATCTCAAGCACAGTTGTCACTAAAAACAGGCGTTAATCGAACCTTAATAGGACGTATTGAGAATAAAAAACATGTACCTTCAATTAAACAGCTTCAGATATTGGCGGATGTCCTGGATTTTGAAATCACGGATATTTTTACTGAACAAAAATCGCATGAGAATAGACCTGCTATTACTAAAATCCGCTACAATATTGTAGTAGTCGGAACAGGTTATGTTGGATTATCTATTGCGACACTATTATCACAGAATCACCATGTAACTGCCATCGACATTGTTTCGGACAGAGTAACAATGATTAATAACCGGAAATCTCCCATTAGAGATGATGACATTGAGAGATACTTTGTCGAAAAAAACTTAGATTTAACAGCGACTATTGATACTTATGATGCTTACAAAAACGCCGACTTTGTTGTAATTGCAACACCGACAAATTACGATAGTAAGAATAACTTTTTTGATACCTCTTCTGTAGAAGCTACCATTGAGACGGTGTTAGGAATTAATCCTTATGCAATTATTGTAATAAAATCTACTATTCCAGTTGGCTATACAGCATCAATGAGAAAAAAATTCAACACAGAAAACATTATATTTAGTCCCGAATTTCTACGTGAATCAAAGGCATTATTTGATAATCTATATCCGTCTCGCATTATTGTATCCACAGATTCAAATAATGATAGGATCGTTGAAGCTTCTCAAGTATTTGCTACACTTCTTCAAGAAGGTGCAATCAAAAAAAATATAGACACTTTATTCATGGGTTCTACAGAAGCAGAAGCCGTAAAGCTTTTTGCAAATACTTATTTAGCGCTACGAGTGTCATACTTTAATGAGCTTGATACATATGCTGAGATAAAGAAGTTAAATACGATAGATATTATTAATGGTGTCTGTCTTGATCCTCGCATTGGCATGCACTATAATAATCCAAGCTTTGGCTATGGCGGTTATTGCTTGCCAAAAGATACCAAACAACTCCTGGCAAACTATGAAGATGTGCCGCAAAATATGATCACTGCAATTGTAGAAAGTAATAGAACAAGAAAAGATTTTATTGCAGACCGAGTACTTGGGCTAACTGGTTTATTTGAAACTAATGAGCAGTGGGATTCTGCAAGAGATAATAATGTGATTATAGGAGTTTTCCGTCTAACGATGAAAACCGATTCTGATAATTTTCGTCATTCCTCAATACAAGGTGTTATGAAACGAATAAAGGCGAAAGGAATTAATTTAATAATTTACGAGCCTCAGTTAAAGAGCGGAACTACCTTTTTTGGCAGTAAAATTGTAAATAATCTGTCGAAATTTAAGAGAATAAGCACAATTATCATTGCCAACCGATATGATCGTTGTTTGGATGACGTCAAAGAAAAAGTATACACACGTGATCTTTTCTATAGGGATTGATGGAAATTATAATGCAGCGAATATCTTTGCGAAAAAAAACTATATTTGTAACTGGTTCAGCGGGATTCATTGGAAGCAAACTTGTATTAGCACTTCTTTCTACGCAGTCACCAATTAAGATTATTGGTTTGGATAATATGAACGACTATTATGATGTTCGTATTAAGAAGTGGAGATTAGCTGAGATTGAAAAGATTGCAAGCAAACAGATTCATTCATCCTATTCCTTTGTTATAGGGGATCTTGCAAATAAATGCCTTGTAGACCAAATTTTTGCAGAATATAAACCTGATATTGTCGTGAACCTTGCTGCACAAGCAGGTGTTCGTCATTCAATTACCAATCCCGATGAATACATCACGTCAAATGTAATCGGCTTTTATAATATTCTAGAAGCTTGTCGACACTCTTTTGATAATGGCAAGAAGGGAGTCGAACATTTGGTATATGCTTCATCTTCTTCTGTATACGGATCTAACAAGAAGATTCCATAAAGCACTGAGGATTATGTAGATAATCACATATCCCTATA
>JAAZGH010000141.1 GCA_012511325.1 Clostridiales bacterium
GCCGGACTTCTGTCACCTCTTCGCTGAAAAACCCCTTTACCGCTCCCGCAGTTGCCGGCTCTGTCAACTTGCCCAGCTCCGGATTAAATGTCAGATTATTGAACGCGGCGTTGAATTTGTCAGCATATTCATAATCTGCCTGAAAAACCGGACGTTTCAATATGACATTGCCCAGATCTGTTCCGTCGCTATCTGTCAATTCGCCGTCAAAAATAGTAATGATCTCCCAAGGAGCATAGACATTGTAATCCCGGAACGCCGCCAATTCATCTTGACATTTTTGCAGCAGCTCATTATCCGGAAATATTCTCAGACCCTCTGATAATAATATATCAGCTTGTTCACGATCGCCGGCGGTGAGAGCTTGTCGAAAATCGGCCGCTATGGCCTCGCTCCCGATTGTTTGCAGCTCTAATCCGGTTTCTTCCAGTCGCTGATCTCCCGGCAAATTGGCAAGCCCCTCTTGCAAAGAAGCCTGAGCCTGTGCAAAATCGCCTGCCTCGGCATATTTTTCAACAGCCTTGATAATTTCGGAACGATAACCGGCAATACTGCTTTCCAGTCCCGCAGCCGCCTCCTCCTGCAAGAATTGTCCGGCAGCAAGCACTTCCATATAAACAGCCATAGCGCTGAGGTAATTTCCTTGCTCATAGGCTCTCGCTGCTTCTTGTATCTTCTCTCTGGCTTGGTGCAAATTATCAATATAGTCTTCTGTCGCTTGCCAGGCATCCTGATCCAAAGTAATAAGCCCGGCTACGGCCAATCGGTTTTGCATCTCTTGATAGTCGATCAAGCCCTGCCCGAAGCCCTCTCTTAAGCTGATCAGCCAATTGAGATATTCGCTTTGGGCCTTCTGTTCTCTTTTTTCATGCTCCAGGATATGTTCCTGATAAATATCCGCCGCTTTAACGCCATCACCTTCCCGCAAAGCTGCCATCATTTGCTTCACATAATCCGGGCGCAGAGCAAAATATAAGACTACCGCTGCCAGAAGAGTTAAAATCAAAGCGGTCACAAGCCATATCCTGCTTGTATTCTTTTTGCGTTTCCTGGGAATATTATCCTGTCCGGGCAAGGTACTGCCGGGCTGAGGACCGGGAGCAGCAAAATTTGGTATCGGCCGGAATGCTTCCGGCGGTACACCGGGCACCTCTTCGCTAGTGAAAGCAACAAAATTTTCGCTGCCGCAGCCACTGCAAAATCTGTCAAGATCCTGACAGACCACTCCGCAATCCCTACATTTCTTCATAGCATATAACCCTCATTAATACCGGCGGAGGCCGGCTGCGCTTAATAGCTAAGCACTGACAATTAAAACGATATAGTAACTATCCTAACAGAATATTGGCTTCAGGGTAAACAATCAGGCTGGGCTCTTCCTGCCTGCTCAGACTGAGCGCGAAGGAAATGGGGCCGACTCTGCCAATGAACATGCAAAGGACCAGTACCAGACGCGAAGTTATATGCAGTATCGGCGTGCCGAATGCGGTCAGACCGACCGTACCGAAAGCCGACCCTACCTCGAACATGATGTCGAGAAAAGAGAGTTGATGATTGCCGATCAGCTCATTCTCCAGGATTGAAATCGCTACTGTCGCTGACAGCAAAATCAGCAAAGACATGGCAAAAATTGTGCTGGCGCGCCTGGCGGCTGATTTGCGGATATAGTGCCGGGACATAATAATCGAAGGCTGCCGGCGGATATCAGAGATAATGCCGGAAGCTACAGCCGCCATTGTAGTGACCTTAATGCCGCCGCCGGTGCTGGCCGGAGCGGCGCCGATGAACATCAGAGCTACCGTCAGGAATTTCGAACTATCCGCCAGAGTCATCTGGTCAATGCTGTTAAAGCCCGCTGTTCTGGTCGATACGCTTTGGAAGATGGCGGCAAATGGCTGTTGATACCAGGGCAAATTGCCCAGCGCTGCGGCCGAACTCGTATTCCTGAACTCCAGCAGCCAGTATAAAACAGTCCCTGACAGGATCAAAATGGCGGTCATTTTAAGTACCAATCTGCTGTGAAACATCAGCTTGTTTCCCCGCTTGCGCGTGAAAATATTAAGCCAGACCATGAAACCGAGACCGCCGGACACGATCAGAGCTGCTGTCACCATCAGAATAATGGGGTCATGATTGAAAGCAGTCAAACTGACAAAACCGCCGTTGCCGGCGTTGCCGTGGAGATCGAAGCCGGCATTGCAAAATGCCGAAACAGATTGAAAAAAACCTTTCCAGATCGCCGCCGAACCATAATAGGGCCAAAAACGCCAGATCAATAAGGCCGCGCCGATACTCTCCGCCGTCAAAGTAAAACCGATAATCCAACGCAGCAGCCTGGTCAATTCGACCCAGTCCTGACCGGAGGTGCTTTCCCGGGTCAGCTCGATCTGGCGCCAGGAATGAACTTTGGAGAAGAAGGTGTAGAAAGCGCCGACAATAGTCGCCAGCCCCAGACCACCGACCTGGATCAGCAGCAAAATAATAGCCTGGCCAGCTGTTGACCAGTAAGTTCCGGTATCCACTACCACAAGCCCTGTCACACAGGTTGCAGAAGTCGAGGTAAACAAAGTCACACCGGGGCTGGTCCATTGTCCCGCCGCGCTGGCAAAGGGGAACATCAACAGCAAGGTGCCAGTGAGAATCAACGTCGCAAAAGAAATTACAATCAACCGCACCGGGTTGCCCAGCAGTTTTTCCAGCCGGGATTTATGCCTGGATCTGATATTTAACAAAGGCATGGTTAAATATCCTCTACCGCAACCATATCAGCATAGATAGCATCGTAGTCCTCGCCCCCGGCCACCAAAAACAGCTGGTCGCCGGCCTGCATAATACTGCTGCCTTGGGGAACTTCGGACTGGCCGTTCTCATGAACAATAAAAACCACTTTGGTCCGGCCGGGGAAAGTATATTCCGCCAAGGTCTTTCCTACCGCCGGTGAACTGGGCGACAGCTCAATCTCCAGGATATTGATCTCCTGATCCGGAATGCTGTACACAACCCGCATACCATCCCAGGCGATATCCAGCTCGATGATGTCGGCCAGAATGAGCGCCCGGCTATAGACCAGGTCGACCTTGAGCAGCTGAAACAGCTCCATATTGGCGGGATTATTCACATGCGCGACTGTATTCCGCACATCAAAAACAGTTTTTGCGATATGGCAGCCGACCCGATTGTCCTCGTCCTTGCCTGTAACGGCGATATAGTAATCCGCTTTCAGGCAATTAGCCTCTGCCAAAACTTTGAGATCAGTGCCATCGCCGCGCAAGACTCTCACCGTCTCAAATTGGCTGGCGATCTCTGCGCCCACTTCTTCAATTAGTTCTATCAGCGTGATATCGTAGCCATTATCCTTTTTGATCAGAGTCTCAATCAGATAATGCGCCAATTTGCCTCCGCCTACAATAATAATCCTCATCTCAGCAGCTCCTAATTCAGCTCCGCCATAATAATCTGATCACCTGCTTTGAGAGTCAGCTCAGCGGAAAGCGGTAAAGTCCTGTTCTGACGACGCACGCCAAAGATGATCTGCCCGGAAGCGGACTGGACATCCGCAATCTTCGAGCCAACCAGTTCCGCAGGCAAATCGACCAGAGAATAAGTGACAGTACTATCAAACAGCCGATGCCGCATTACTGTTTCCTCATCGTCCAATGAACGCAAAAAGGCAGAAACAGTAAATTGCGTCGAAGAGATAGTTTGCATCCCCAAAGCCTGAAAAACATCTTCCTTCTGAGGATTGTACATTCTGGTCAACACTCGCGGCACAGCAAAAATCCTGGTCGCAACCCAAGTGGCCATAATATTTATATTGTCGGAATCTGCCACGCAACAGACGACATCCGCTGTCTCGATTTGCGCTCTGCGGAGAACTTCCTTATCCGTCATATCACCGAGGATTTTTACGCAGGGGATCTGCTCTGCCAGACGCAAGGATTCCGGCTTGATATCGACAAGGATGACCTGGTCATCCCGATCCAGAAGCGCGGTGGCCAGCTCCCTGCCCAGTTTCCCGGCGCCAATGATCAATACTTGCATATGAAATTGCTACTCCTTAATGAATTAGCTTCGGCCAAATTCTAGCACTTCTGTGCCAAAAGCAATAGCTCCCGCAGGAGCGTGCAGGCAACGATAGTAGACACACCGCTGCTATCGAGTTGAGGCGCAAGCTCTACCAGATCAAAGCCGACCAGGTTCACGCCCTTGAGCGACAGCAACGCTGTCAGCAGTTCCCTGAAGCCGGCACCGCCGGGCTCCGGCGTGCCGGTTCCGGGCAAGACCGAGGGATCCAGCACATCCAAATCTAAAGTTAAATAAACCGGTTTGTTTCCCAGCGGCGCTTTCAATGCCGGCAGATCTGCCAGTAAGAAAGGATGAAAATCCAGATTCGCCGCAGCGAAGGTAAATTCTTCTTTTAAACCCGATCGCACCCCGAAACTATGGATTACAGTACCGTTCTCTTCATAAATCCGCCGCAAGACAGTGGCATGTGAATACTTCGAGCCCAGATATTCATCCCTGAGATCAGCATGCGCATCAAGGTGAATGATATGCAGTTCCGGATACTTAGTCAGCAGTGCTCTCACAACGGCTAGACTAAGCAGATGTTCGCCGCCGATCATGATTGGCATTTTGTCCTGTTCGACCAGATGCCGTACATATTCCTCAATCTGCCGCAAGACGGCTTGGGGATCGCCAAAGGGGAGTTCCAAATCCCCTGCATCATGTATAGGCAAGGAAAGTTCTTGTTCCTGATAGGGGCTGTAATACTCAATGCCATAGGCTGCTTCCCGCATGGCTGAAGGTCCGAAGCGGGAGCCGGGACGGAAAGAAGCAGTGCCGTCATAAGGAGCCCCGAAGATGATCTGCTCCGCCGCCGCAAAACCCGTCCCCAGATCAAAGAAACTTGAATATTTCGGTTTATTCATCTTTCGATTCCAGCAGCTCTTTAACATAGGTCGGCAGCTGAAAGCAACCGGTATGGAGATCCGTATTGTAGTAGCGCGTATACAAGCCTCTGGCATTCCAGCGTTCGGCATCAAAATCCCGCAAGGGATCCCAGCGTTTGGAAGCAAAGCCGAAGAGCCAGTGCCCGGAGGGATAGCAAGGAATATGAGCCTGATAGACGCGAACCAGCGGGAAAGTCGCCGTCAGGCGCTGATAGATCAATCTGGCCTCTTCCGCATCAGCCGGATAATATGGGCTCTCATGCTGATTGACCAGGATGCCGTCCGCGCGCAAAGCGCGGTGGCAATTGCTATAAAACTCTTTGGTGAACAGACTTTCGCCCGGTCCAAAGGGATCGGTGGAATCAATCACGATCAGATCATATTTATCAACATTGTGGCGCACAAATTTTAAGCCGTCGGCAATAATCAGATTGAGCCGGGGATCGTCATAGGCGGAAGCGACCTGCGGCAGAAAACGCCGGCACTGATTGATAACTTCGCTGTCAATCTCCACCATATCGATATGCTCAACCTCCGGATAGCGGCAGAGCTCCCGCAGCGATCCGCCGTCGCCGCCGCCGATCAAGAGAACATTTTGCACTTGGGGATGGACTGCCATCGGGACATGGGTGATCATATCATGATAAATAAACTCATCTTTTTCCGTCAGCATGACCAGGCCGTCAAGCGTCAACACCCGACCGAAAGTCGGAGTTTCAAAGATTTCGATTGCTTGAAACTCACTTTGCATAGCAACCAGTTCGCGAGTCACTCTCATATCCAACCGAGTATTGTCGTCATGATACTCGGCAAACCACAATTCCTTAGCCATCTTCGTTCTCCTTTCCCTTACAACCTGACCACATGCAGATACTCGACTTTGGCATCCTCGGTACCGGTCAGTAAACTGCCCTTGGCTCTGGCATATTCAATATAATCGATAACATCCTTGGTAACTCTTTCGCCCGGCGCTACAATCGGGATCCCCGGCGGATAACACATGACTGACTCCGCGGCGATTCTGCCCACGGCCGCCGGCAGCGGCAGCAGATCTGTCTTGGCATAGAAGGCCTCGGCCGGCGTCATCTCGAC
>JAAZGH010000014.1 GCA_012511325.1 Clostridiales bacterium
AGTTTTAGTTCAAAATTTCCGCGCAGAGAAGTTAGTGCCATTTTTTTAAAATAGCCTCCCTCGGTAAGAAATATCCTGATATTGTAATCGTCAATCATATCTTCCTCTTTCAGAACGGGTACGTCCTCCGGGTCAATCAGAGACGTTAATCTCTCGCGACCGTAATCTTTGGCGATATCACGTAATTGAGCACCGATCAAACTATTGATCTTCCTGGTACTATCAGCCAGACTCTTTAATTCATAGATTTCAGCTTCCAATTCAGCAATTTCATCAATACGTCTAAGAATATACTCACGATTCAAATGACGCAGCTTAATTTCCGCTACAAATTCAGCCTGCACTTTGTCTATGCCAAAATTAGACATTAGATTCGGTATGACCTCGCTCTCAGTCTTAGTCAACCTGATCAAAGAAATCGCTTTATCAATATCCAGCAAAATCAATTCCAGAGCTTTTAAAAGATGTAATTTTTCTTCCTTTCTTTGGCGATCAAAATTGGCTTCCCTCCTGACACAATCTTGGCGCCAGCTGATCCAATTATCCAATATTTCACATATGCCCATAGTTTTAGGACGACCTGAGACGAGAATATTGAAATTACAGGAAAAACTGGTTTCAAGAGAGGTTAGATCAAAAAGCTTTAGGATAAGCATCTTAACATCAGTATTTTTCTTGTAACTGACAGTAATTTTTAAACCGTTCAAATCGGTCTCATCTCTAACATCAATGATCTCACGAAACTTACCCTTGCGGGACAGGGCAGATATATCGTCAATTATGGCTTCAACCGTGGTATTATACGGTATCTCGTAGATTTCGATTAAGTTGGCTTTCTTATCAATCCTGCATTTCCCACGCAGTTTAAATGTGCCTCTGCCCGTTTCATAAATTCTGCGCATCTGTTCTTTAACATAAATCAGCTCACCGGCAGTAGAAAAATCCGGTGCCGGCATTGTCTCAAGCAGATCATGCTTACGATCATTAATATAAGCCGCAGTCGTCAGGCATACTTCTTTCAGATTAAAAGAGCAGATATTGCTTGCCATGCCAACAGCAATTCCCTGATTGGCATTAACCAAAATAGTCGGGAAAGCAGCCGGCAGCAATACCGGTTCTTTCATAGTGCCGGAGTAATTATCTATGAAATCAACCGCATCTTTTTCTAAACCGTTAAGAATTAAACTCGCACTCGGATCCAGCCTTACCTCAGTATAACGTGCAGCTGCATATTGCATATCTCGTGAGTAAACTTTGCCAAAGTTGCCTTTGGAATCAATCCAAGGATGGATTAAAGCAGAATTACCACGTGTCAATCTGACCATTGTCTCGTAAATAGTCTGGTCACCATGCGGGTTCAAAGCCATCGTTTGACCGACAACATCTGCAGATTTTGCCCGAGGTGAATTGAGCAACTTCATTCGGTACATAGTATAGAGCAACTTGCGATGCGCGGGCTTAAAACCATCGATCTCCGGGATAGCCCTGGAGATAATGACACTCATGGCATATGGCATAAAATTGTTCAACAGGGTATCTGTGATTGGCTGCCTAATATGCTCGTTGTTACTATCGTTCATCTATCCTCCGGTCTTAGGCCAAATCCAGCATATCCATATATGATTCGCCATAATCTTCGATATATTGTTTTCTGCCTGCGAGATTATCCCCTAGCAAAAGGTCAAATATTTCTGCCGACTCTTCTCCACCGGTAGGCAAGATTTCAATCAATTTTCTGGTTGCAGGATTCATTGTAGTTTGCCACATCATATCCGGCTCATTTTCACCCAATCCTTTGGAACGCTGTATATGAACGTTTCCGCCATTCAGACCGGATACAATTTCATTTTTCTCAAAGTCGCTGTATGCAAACAATGTACGTTCTACTTTTTTGACCACATGTGTAATTTCAAACAGAGGAGATTCTGCAATAAATATTTTCCCTTTATTGATTAAAGTCGGCATCAGCCGATAGAACATAGCTAGAATCATTGTTCTGATGTGGAAGCCATCGACATCGGCATCTGTGCAGATTATGACCTTGTTCCAACGCAAACTGTCCAAATCAAAGCTTGATATTTTATTACTGTGTTTGGATTTGATTTCAACCCCACAACCTAAAACTTTTATTAGATCAGTAATAATTTCACTGTTAAATATGGTCTTGTAATCTGCCTTTAGACAGTTCAAAATCTTACCGCGAATTGGTATGACAGCCTGATATTCTGCGTCCCGTGCCATCTTAACAGATCCTAAAGCAGAGTTGCCCTCGACAATATATAGTTCTCTGCGTTCAATATCTCTGGTTCTGCAATCTACAAAATTTTTTATTCGATTCTGAAAATCGATATTGCCCATTAATTTTTTTCTTACATCAAGCCTTGTTCTTTCCGCATTTTCGCGACTTCTCTTATTGATAAGAACCTGGTCCAAAATTCTTAGAGTTTCTGCCTTATGTTCAATAAACCAGATCTCCATCTGTTCTCTGATCAGGTCAGTCATAAATTCTTGGATAAATTTGTTGCTGATTGATTTTTTTGTCTGATTCTCATAGCTTGTAAGAGTTGAGAATGAACTTGAAATCCAAATCAGACTATCCTCAATGTCAGAAAAAGTAATTTTACTTTCATTGGCCTTATACTTATTTTCACTTTTCAACAAGCTGTCAATCTCTGCAACCATCGCCGAGCGCAAAGCTTTTTCTGGCGATCCACCATACTCTAACCAACTGGAATTATGAAAAAACTCGCATTTATCTACTTCACTATTAAAACAAAAAGCACATTGAGCCAGAACCTTATACTCCGGTTTATCCGGTCTGTCTTTACCTGCTCCTTCTCCTTCGAAACAGAACGGTTCAGATATGCCCTTATCCTGGTTCAGTTCTTTGACATAACCTAGAATCCCTTCCGGATAAAAGAAATCAATGCTTTCTCCAGTCAATTTATCATCAAACCGAAAATGTATGCCTGCATTGATAATTGCCTGGCGTTTTAAAATAGTATGAAAGTTCTGAGCAGGAATCTCTATCTCGGTAAAAACATCCAAGTCAGGTTTCCAATGTTGAATTGTACCAGTACGTCTGCTATTAGTGGCAGTTTTTATTAATCCGCCGATATTTTCACCTTTTTCAAAATGTAATTCATATCGATAGCCATCACGCACAGATATCACATCAAAAAACTCGGAGGCATACTGTGTTGCGCAGGCTCCCAGACCATTCAACCCCAGACTATATTCATAATGAAAACCTTCGTTTGTCCTGTATTTACCCCCGGCGTATAATTCGCAATACACCAGCTCCCAATTATATCTTTGTTCGCGCGGATTATAGTCTACCGGCAACCCGCGTCCCTCATCCTCAACTTTAATACTGTGATCCGCATAACGGGTCACGGTAATCAGATCGCCGTAACCCTCCCTTGCTTCATCAATAGAATTGGACAGAATTTCAAAAAATGACTGCTCCGCGCCACTGAGATCGTCTGAGCCAAATATTACAGATGGCCTTTTACGAACTCGGTCCGCACCTTTTAATGCGCTGATGCTTTCATTGCCATACTCTCTTGCTCTGACCATTAATTTTCAGTTCCCTCCAAGAAATTTCTCATAAATTTATGCTGATAATTATGACGAGTTGGTACGCTCTTTCAATGTATAAACCCTGGAAACACTGCAATTACAGTATCTGTCATGATTATTATACACTATGGGAAACAAAAATAAATTACGCTCTGATTGCAAAAATTGTTTTTTCTGTTTTATTAAAAAAACAAAATCCATAGCTAAGCAAGAATTTACATTGCACTTTTAGTTTTTCATGTTATCATGCTTTAAAATGGTTTTTAATTAACAAAAGTAAACAAAGGGTGATTATTATGCTAATTGGCGTACCAAAAGAAATTAAAGATCAGGAAAGTCGTGTTTCCTGTACCCCGGCAGCAGCAAACCAATTTGTGTTGGACGGCCATACAGTCTTAATTGAAACCGGTGCCGGTTTGGAATCAGGTTTCACGGACCAAGAGTATATAG
>JAAZGH010000142.1 GCA_012511325.1 Clostridiales bacterium
CCTGGTGGAAACTTGTTTATGTATCCCGACTCTGCCTATCCTGATTATTTTAGGTGCTATTATGGATGAGCTGAAACTGGGCGGCAGTTCCAGATTAATATATATGATGGTTGTGCTGGGTGTACTCAGTTGGGCCGGTATTGCCCGCATGGTCAGGGGTCAAATCCTGTCTTTGCGAGAACAGGAATTCATGGTTGCCGCTGAAGCGACCGGGCTTTCCGTTAATCGCAGAATCTATAGGCATCTGATTCCCAATGTTATCCCTCTATTGATTGTTACCGCCACGATGAGTCTGGGCTCTACTATTATTACGGAGTCCACCCTGAGCTTTCTGGGTCTGGGTGTAAAGTACCCGACAGCTACCTGGGGCAATATCATTAATGCGGTAAGCACTTCCTATGATATGAATAATTTCCCCTGGCTCTGGATGCCTGCCGGCTTCTGCATTGTAATCACCGTTCTGGCCTTTAACTTTGTCGGTGACGGTCTGCGCGATGCCTTCGACCCGAGAATGAAAAGGTAGGTAAGAGAGATGGCAAATAATCAAGAAACAAAAACTGTTACGAAAAAGAAAGTACAAAAAGGTCAATATCTCTCCGCCAAAGAACAAAGGGTTATTGCCAAACATAATCGCGAGGTGATGAACAGATTTGAACGCCTTCGCTCCAGAGAAAATATTCCCGAAGCGGAATATCTGTCTGCTATGAAAAATCCGGATAATGTACTGGAAATTTAGAATCGGCACACCTATTTCTTTACAGACACCGGTACGGTCAAAGCAGTTGACGGTGTCAGCTTTGATGTCCCGATCGGAAAAACAGTTGGCGTCGTCGGTGAATCGGGCTGTGGCAAATCGGTTACCAGCCTGTCCGTCATGCAATTGATTCCCAGGCCGACAGGGCAAATAGTTGAGGGTGAGATCAGACTGCGCGTTTCCGGCGAAAAAGTCTACGATGTGGTAAAGATGCCGACGGATACGATGCGGATGATTCGCGGCAATACGGTCTCCATGATTTTCCAGGAGCCGATGACCAGTCTGAATCCGGTCTTTAGAGTCGGCGAGCAAGTAGATGAAGTAGTTGAACTGCATAATCCGCAGAAGACCAAGAAGCAGATTAAAGGCCGCACGATTGATATGTTTAATTTGGTTAAGATTGCCAATAGCGAAGGTGTTTACAATATGTATCCGCATGAATTGTCAGGCGGCATGCGGCAGCGCGCTATGATTGCCATGGCTCTCGCCTGCGATCCGGCCTTAATCATCGCCGATGAACCGACGACAGCACTGGATGTTACGATTCAGGCTCAGATTCTGGATATTTTGCGCAGTCTGAAAGACCAGATTAACAGCTCTATCATGCTGATCACGCATGACCTGGGTGTGGTTGCCGAGATGGCGGACTATGTCGTTGTCATGTATGCCGGCCGCATTGTCGAGCGCGGTACAGTCAGGGAGATCTTTCATACACCGGCCCATCCCTATACGATCGGCTTGATGGCATCCAAGCCGGTGATCAATCGCAAAGTCGAGCGTCTGTATTCTATTCCGGGTAGAGTGCCAAATCCGATTGATCTGCCGGATCACTGTTATTTTCTGGATCGCTGTGACCGTCCGCTGCCGGTGTGCCGGGGCACATATCCACCCTTGATTCAGCTGTCTCCTACTCATTTTACAGCTTGCTACAATAGCGGATATGAAGAATGGAAAGGAGGGCAGGACTAATGTTGGTAGCTGATAACAAGCAGACTGATAACGGTATTGCGGTACCAGCTTCGGCAGACTTTGCGCCTGCTGAGGATAATTTGCTCACCGTACGCGACCTGCAAACATATTTCCCGGTTAAGGATGGTATTTTCCAGCGGGTAGTAGGACATGTCAAGGCTGTAGACGGAGTTTCCTTCGATCTCAAACTGGGTGAAACCCTTGGCCTGGTAGGTGAATCCGGCTGCGGCAAGACGACTGTGGGTCGCTCCATCCTGCGCCTGGTGCCCAAGACAGGAGGCTCTGTCTTCTTCAAGGGTATTGATGTCTATGGCTTAAGCCGCGAGGAATTGCGCCAGATAAGACCCCAGATGCAGATTATCTTTCAGGATCCTTTCTCCAGCCTGTCTCCCAGATTGCCGGTCGGCGAGATTATCGGCGAAGCGGTGCGGGAGCATAAAATGGTTCCCCCGGAAGAGTATGATGACTATATTGATCAGGTCATGATTGATTGCGGCTTGCAGCCGTATCACCGCAACCGCTATCCGCATGAATTCTCAGGCGGACAGCGCCAGCGTATTTGCATTGCCAGAGCGATAGCTTTGAAACCCGACTTTGTGGTGGCGGATGAGCCGGTTTCAGCTCTTGATGTTTCAGTTCAGGCCCAGATCATCAATCTGATGATGGATTTGCAAGAATCGCGCGGCCTATCCTATCTGTTCATCTCACATGATCTCTCAGTTGTCGAACATATATCGACCGTCATCAGTGTTATGTATCTGGGCGAGTTGGTTGAGACAGGCCGGAAAGAAGACATCTTCAGCAATCCTTTGCATCCGTATACACAAGCATTGTTCAGCGCCATACCGATACCTGATCCGGACTATCAGGCGGACAAAATTCCTTTGGCCGGCACAATTCCTTCACCGGTCAATCCCCCGGAGGGCTGTAAATTTCATACACGCTGTCCCAAAGTTATGGATATTTGCCGGAAAGTACCGCCACTGACTTATGAACCGGAAACGGGTCATTTCACGATCTGTCATCTCTATTGGGGCAACAAGCTGGCAGATTATGAAACCAGATCGGAGTCAGACTACGAAAGACCGCAGGAGCTGCCTGCTCCGGCTGTGTTTCAGTGACAGTTCAGATCCGATGGGACGGAACAGATTCAATGCTGCAAGCGAGTTGAGTTTCTGAGCAAAAAGCAAGAAGAGGGTGATGGAATAATGGCCAGAAAGATAGATGAACTTGATGATGGACGTGTCATAGCCAATATGGATGTTGAGGGCATGCCCTGGACCAAGCCGTCGCTTTTTCAGTCAGCCGCCGGTAGATTTGCGCGCGAAGACATCAGAAGAATGCGCGAGCAGCGGCTGGCCAGGGAAGAGAAAGGTCTTGTTTCACCCTTGCAAGAATTTTCGAAACAGGAGATCAGACAGTTCACACGCAATTCGGTTCTGGCCGGTTTACTGATCGGAGCGATCTATATGATCGGCTTAGTACTTTTTATCTTGTTCTGCGTCTATATCTGGCTGCGCTGACCATGTAACTTTTTGAATTTAAGTACAGAGGCTGGTTCCTTGAGGCAGCCTCTTTTTTATTGCGAAGGCGTCAGCTCGATCACAGTTATTTCCGGGCGGTTCCACAAGCGGAAATGGGGCTCGACTGTTCCCAGACCGCTGTTTACATACAGATGCTTGCTGCCATCAGAGTAGAGGCCCTTGATATAAGTTTCTTCCTGTTGCAGTTCGGGGAACCAGCCATCCAGCCGGAGAGCACCGACAAAGCGCAGTCGGATCTGCCCGCCATGCGTATCTCCGGACAAGACCAGATCGAAGCCGGCATCCCGATATCGATGCCAGTTAGGTATATGGGCCAGGAGTATGCTGTAATGCTCGGGGTCAGCAATGACTTCATTAGCCAGATTATAACTGTCCCAGAAATATACGGAATTAATACCATAGATTTCAAGTACTGGATTCTCAATTTGTAGCCGTTCGCCACTGAAGGCCAGTACCTTTACTCCCAGGTCAGTTAACTGGGCATGGAAAGTTTTATTATAGTCGTGCTCGCCGGTGACATAAAATACCGGTGTGGGATCTGCAGCCAGAGCTTGCATCAGATTGAAAGCAACTTCGTATCCCTTTCGATCTCGACGAGAGAACAGATCGCCGGTGACCATAATCGCATCGGCAGACTGCTGTCGGATCTTCTTCAGCAGACGCTGATTATCCTTGCCGAAAGTTTTGCCATGCAGATCTGAGATCTGGACCAGAGTAATCTTGTTTTTGATTCTCGGATCGGATAGCTTGACAGTGGTAACTTTCAGAGCATCCAGATTGAAGCGCCAGACGAAGATGCCGAACAGTACCAGTGCCAGTATCAGCACCAGGATTTTTATCAGTAATCTCTTGCCATCATTTTGTCTGGCTGAGTCGGCCATTTGCATCCTCCCTGTTTTTTACCGGACATAGATATTCTATCCTTTGTTTCTGAGACAGTCATGCCGGATGGCTTTATTGTGTCTCTAGCAGCCAAACTAACTCCGAATATCCTAATGTTATAGTTGAAAAGTAGTACAATCTCAGGTATTGTAATAGTACAAAGTGCTTTTTGGGGCAAATATGCGAGAATTTGATGTTAAATTATTGACGGCAGCAGTCCGCCGCATGGCGTACGAAAGCTGTATTATTTTGCCGTTGGATATCCACGCGCAATTAAAACTGGCAAGAGCTGGCGAGGATGGTATTACGGCCCGCTCGATCCTGGATGATCTGTTGGAGAATGCCGCCTTGGCGCAAGAGAAGTCAGTCCCTATCTGTCAGGACACGGGAATGGTGCAGATTCATTTGCGAATCGGACGGGAAGTGCATTTTCAGGGTGATCCCTATGCAGCAATCCAGGAGGGGGTAAGACAAGCCTATACCGAAAACTATCTGCGCAAATCAATAGTTGCTGACCCTTTGCGCCGGATCAACACAGGCGATAATACACCTGCCATGATTTATACGGAGCTGATACCGGGGGATCAGGTGCAGGTCAGTCTGTCCGTCAAAGGTTTTGGCAGTGAGAATATGAGCCGCTTGGCCATGCTGCGACCGGCAGATGGTGTTGAGGGTGTGATCGAATTTGTGCTGCGGACTGTGAGAGATGCTGGTCCCAATCCCTGTCCGCCCATAGTAGTGGGAGTAGGCATTGGCGGCAATTTCGATAAAGTTGCCTATCTCGCTAAGCTTGCTCTGTTAAGGCC